>JAAUVF010000083.1 GCA_012030815.1 Nanobdellota archaeon
TTCGGTAGTTTGACTCAATTAACTTGTTCAACAACATCTGTGATTTCTATTTATTCCTTGATAGAAAATAAATGTCAAAAAAAGAATTCAGCATGATATTCATGCACGAATCAGAGAATTGTGAGTTAAAGATTCACGTTATTTTTAACATACGTTACCCAACGCTCACATTACCCTGAAGATTTTTGAGGAGTTTTTGAGGTAAATTTCAGTAGATTTTACACAAAATACGGTTTACCTAGTATGACAAAATTACCATTAAGGAAAACTGATTCTAATTCCTTCACAGTAAACAGATATTTTTCTCTAATCTCGGATTGTAGGTTTCCACTAAATTGGTAAATCAATGTAGAATCTTGCAGATACCAAACAAGATCGATTGCATCACAATTTGTGTATTTAATTCTGTGAAGTGTAGTTCCATCTCCAGTAAGAGTATCAATAGTAAAATCAAATGGTTCTGGTGATTTTCCTGGATTCAGATATTTAGACATGAATTTGTAAAAATCTGTTCGTTTCTTATTTGGAAGAGATTCAAGTAAGAATCCAAAGTCATACTGCTTATCATGATGAAGAGGAGTTAGTGGACCTCTATCTCGACTTATTGGAACAAATTTTTGTACAGAATCAGTAGAATAGGCTTGTGTTAATTCTCCATCAAAAACAACAATTTCATAACGATTAGCATAGTCATCTTCACTCAGAATTTCCCAAACTTTGCCGGGGGTGATTTGTTCGCCAAAAAGTGATTTTTTATCTTTGATTGGTTGTGATTTCTAATTCCTTTTCATCAGGAATGTTAAATCCTATTCCAGAACAGTTAAAGTTACTTTTATCTCTAATTTCTGGTCCACCGCTACCTTTGAATTGAAATGTTGCAATAATTTCATCAACAAATATGTCATAAGCTACTAATTGACATCAGAATAATTCCATCTTTGAAGTATTGTGTCATCACCGGTAATCATGTCTATGCTAACGTTAAATGAAAAGGGTTCAGGACCAGGATTGATATATTTTGAATAAATTTGATAAAGTTCTTTTTTGTCTTTACTTGGTAAAGATTCCAAGATAAATTGAGGAGAGCCATCAAAAGGATTTCCAGGCTTTGTAAATGTGACATAAGGGGTTTCAATTACATTAATTGTTGGAGAAAACTTTGAAAAACTATTCAAAGAATATACACCTGGAAATTCAGGTCCAAAGAAATGAACTACATAAGAGATAACCCTATCGTCGTTTGATGGGATTTGATTTCCAACTAAAATTTGAGATTTAGAACCAACTTCAACATCTACTCCTGAACAATAAACAGTAGTTCTATCTCTGATCTCCTCTTGTAGCTGAGTACCAAATTGATAAAACAGAATTGTCTCTTGAGAATAAGAAGTATATGCAGTTATCTTGCATTTAGAATAATTGACAGTAAGTAATACCGAGTCATCTCCAGTTAATACATCAACACTTAGATCAAATGGTTCGGGTTGTCTTCCAGGATTTAGATATTGAGAAATGATATTGTAAAATTCTAATTTATCTTTGCTTGGAAGAGATTCTAAAATAACATAATCTGAGAACCCTTCACTATGAAATGGTTTTATTAAATTAAGTTCATCACCTGGTTCTACTCTTGAAAAAGTTGAAAAGATCATCTCATTTTGTATTTCACCACCAGAAAGACGAACTATGTAAGACATAGCTCTATCTTCATCTAAAGGAATTGAAATATTTGATGTGGATGGTTGGAAAAATTCTGGCAGTAATTGTATCGTGATAACTTTATTTTCAATAAGGTATTGTATTGCATTCAAGTATTCTTGTTCGCTAATTTTTCCTTCTGACCACCATAATGCATTGTTTTTAATCCAATCAGGAACCATTTGTCCATTAGCTTCGCCAGTTATAAAAAAAATCATTCCAGTAAAAAATGACTATTGTACACAGTTTGGTTTTAGTAGACATTATCAAACTAACGCATTATTTCTAATCCTTCAGGAGGAATAACCCCAACACGTTCTGCATATACATTGTAATCATTTACCAACTCTTCTAGTAGTTCTGGATATTCTGATGACAAATCATTTAATTCTCTTATGTCTTCTGAAAGATTGAATAATTTCCATTCTCCATCTCCCATTGGAGGTACAAGTCGGAGTGCCTTCCAATCTCCTTTGTATAAGGCACTGTTTCCAAATAGTTCCATTCCAAATGGCTCATCAGATGCATACAACTGTTCAGTTTTCCCTCAAATAATGGTTTTAGAGATTTTCCTGACATTGAATGGATTTCTCGCCCATCATACATATTTCCAGGATGTTCTACCTGTGCATAATCAAGAATTGTAGGAGTAATGTCTTGAACAGCAGAAAATGAATTTGTTTTAAAATTGATTGACTCTCCGGGTACTTTTACAACCATCGGAACTCTGGTCCCACCTTCAGTAACAAAAGTTTTTTCTCGATAAAGAGGGGAGCTTCCTACTTGGGCCCAACCAGCTCCAAGACTAATGTTTGAGGTTTCAGAACCAATGTTTTCCAGAGTGTTATCAAACTGATCTAAAAATTCTTGGTATTCTTCTGCTGCAAAACCAACAATTGGAGCATGTTTTGTAACTTCAGCTGATTCAGGACCGTTATCAGAGAAAATAAAAATTAATGTATTCTCATATTCTCCAATTTCTTTTAGATGGTCAATAACTCTCCCGATATTATCATCAGTAATATCTGTCATTGCAGCAAAGATTTGCATCTTTTTTGCTTCATATGCTTGTTCTTCTGGAGAAAGTTCTTCCCAAGCAGGTACATCTTCTCGACGGTCAGGTAATTCTAAGTCTTTGGAAATAAATCCTAATTCTTTTTGTTTTTCAAATCGTTCCTTTCTTATTTCATCCCAACCTTTGTCATAAACCCCATCATATTTTTCGATGTATTCTTCAGGTGCATGTAATGGAAAGTGTGACGTCCAGAAAGGAAGATACATGAACATTGGTTTTCCGTCATCGTGGTTTTTGTCAATAAACTCTAAAAGATAGTCTGTGTAGGATGTTGCTGAGTAAAAATCATCAGGTAGAGTTACTCTTTCCCCGTTTCTAGTATAAAATGCTGCATGTCCTGGACCTATGCCAACCTCACTAAAGTGATTCCCAGGAATTCCCCCACTGAAGGTTTCTTCAAAACCTCTGGAGTAAGGATCATAATGTATCCACAGTTCATCCCAATCTTCTTCAACGTTCGGCGTAACACCGCCATATGCAAGATGCCATTTACCTGACATGTATGTATGATATCCAGAATCTTGCAGAAGAGAAGATACTGTTACAACATCATAATTAAGATAAGTCTCATAGCCTGGTTTTCCTCTTTGATTATCTGCCATTGCCTCATTCATTGTTCCAAATCCATTTAGATGGTTATCAACTCCAGTAAGCATAATGGCTCTTGTTGGAGAGCAAGTAGGAGTAACGTGAAAGTTTGTCATTAAGATCTCATCTTGTGCCATTGAATTCATCACAGGAGTGGAAATTTCACTGGAAGTAAAACCAAGATCAGCAAACCCAACGTCATCTAAAACAACAAGCAAAATGTTTGGCCGTGTATCAACATAACTTATTGCTTTGTAATTTATTTTGTCATAAATTTTGTTCAAGTTTATTATTACATCTATATTTTCAAGAAATCCATCCGTTCCAATAATTACTTGTTTTTTTGTTTTCAGTGTCTATTTTTGATTGTAAATTTATCACCAACTGAAACTGCTGCACTATTAGTAGACTCTACTACTAGTGAATTTTTACAGATTTGGTATTCTGGTTCACAGAATTCTGTGGGAGATAGTGTAGCATGTATTTTGGTTCTACCAAGTTCCCATTGAATGATAAAAAACTCCTTCGGTGTCTTTTATGTTAGTCCACATCACAGCTTTTTCAAAGTGTTCACCAGTAACAAGTCCTTTAGCATAAAAACTTGTTTGGGGTTGAGCAAAAACTGGATTCATAGTAATTAATGAAAATAACAAAGTCAAAATCAAGAAGATGGATTTAATTTTCACAAAAGAACGAATCGTATTCAGATATATTAACAAATTGACAAATAAGAACAATTTCTCAAAGATTACGAGTCCAAAAGGCTTGAACCATTTAGCGGTAGAGAAAAATTAGTTCCTTGAGTGAGATTTAGAAAAATAGTTTGATACTCTAAAAGTATGAAAGCGCCGGGAGGGAGATTTGAACTCCCGTTCCCTTGCGAGAACGCGCTTTATGGTTAATTATTTCCAGGCGCGCGCCCTACCAGGCTAGGCGACCCCGGCACATGTCTTACGACAGATTAGTTTGGGAAAATTTGATTATATATTGTGTTACTTGAAATTACAAAAAATTACTTCCAAATGTTAACTGTAATTGATTTTCTACTTTAACTCCAAAAGAATCAATTCCATCTACACTGATTTTGTAAAGGCCTTCTATTACTGGAAAACCATCATTTTTTATTTGATCCCAAACAAATTCAGTTTTTTCTCCTGGGTTTAGTGTTGAAATGACTGGAGATGCAGAAGGAGAATACTTTACAATACCAAACAATCCACTAATTTTCAATCCATGAGATGTGTCAGAAAATATCATTGGGTTTGTTCCAGAATTAATTAAAGTAATTTTAATTTCTTCACCGCGCTTAAAATCAGATTTTTCAGTAACTAGTGAAAGTGCAAGAGCCATGCACATACACTAGCTGATTAGTATTTTTGATCTCAAGCAAATAAAATCCAAATGAAAAACCGGCTAAAATACCAACGCTAATAAAAATTACAAGACTTTTTGCTAACAATTATTGTAGAGATTTTATTTTGATTTTTTTAACCCCTTTTGGAACTGATTTTTGTTCTCCATTTTTTTAGGATAAATGTTAGGAGCCATGATAATTCGTTTAGTTTCAAATGCATAGCCCTTTGTTGCATCACAAATCTCTTTTTCAGACAGAAGCGATTCTGCCAAAGCCACTGCTTCGCCTTTTTGAGTGTATATTGCAACAATATCGCCCTTTCTCATATTTGGAGAAATTTGTAATACACCAGGAATTGCAAGTTGTGCACCATGACACAATGCATCTATAGCAGAATCACGAATTACAACAGACTTGAGTTCACTTAATGCAAATTCTATAGGCTTTATCATTGACATTAGTTTAGTTTCATCTTTTTTTTCTTCCCA
>JAAUVF010000084.1 GCA_012030815.1 Nanobdellota archaeon
ATCTCCAATTTGATTAAAAGGATGATTTGTTATATCATGGTGTATGGCAGCATGTTGTTCTTGTTTGAATGTAAGGTCACATCTATAACATTTCCAGGATTTCATATTATTTGATTATATTTTATGAATATAATGACCGCGTAGAAATCATTCACAGAAATGATCAGTATATGCTAAATACAACTTTGATTCAAACAATAACAGAATAACAAGAAATTTAATTAAAAATTACAATTGTTTCATTCAGCAAGGATTTAGTTGGAATCACAATGCTCTCATTTTTATCATTTGTGACAATAACGTGAAGTAAATGTGAAGATGTAACCGTTCCAGTAACTTCACCAATTTTGACTTTTTGCCCGACTTTAAGAATAGAGCGTTGAGTTGAAGCACCCATGATTGATGCAGGAATCAAGTCTTTTAATGCAAATCCCAAACCTATTGCAATAGATGCACCTATTGCAACTGCAATGCTCCAAGAAAATGCAGATACTAGTATAGGAATGACATCTTGACCAACGCCAAGTTGTGTGAAAGCAATTGCAAATATTATTCCATAAATAACTGCCTTAATTACAGAGATGATTAAGCGGGGACTACCAATATGATGATCTAATAATTGATGCTCTACCCATTTGCTAACAAAGTTGACAACAATAGAACCTACAACCAGTATCAATACAAAGGCAAGTAGATTTGGAACCCACAGCCAGAGGCTAGTGAGGGCAGTTGAGAGTTGTTCAAACTGTAGTGCATTTACGGCTGCAACTATGAAAAACAAGTAGACAAACCAACGAATTGTAGCAGAGATTAGTTTTACAGAATTAAACTTACCATATACTTCCTCTGCAAGATTAAGTTCTTGCTTTTTTTGACTAGTTTTCTGAAGTATGTTTGTTACAGCTTTAGTAGTAACCCTACCTACAACTTTGCCAGCAATAAAGCCAATTATTAGTAAAACAGTAGCCGCAATTATTTTTGGAGTACTATCAGCGACACTAATTGCAAATTCAGTTAATGCTTCAGTTGTTGGAACATAGATTCCTTCAACAAAGCTTTGTTGTGCAAATGCAGAGTTAAAACTAGTTAATACTAATGAAATAGATAAAATTGCAATGGAATATTGCTTTAATCTTTGCATGGATTCATTCGTGGAAGGTGGCGGATTATTATACCTTGTGAGTAAAAGTTGTTATCTAGACAACATCTAAGCATTCACACTTTTTTTGTTTATCTGATCTGGTGTACTTTAGTTTATGACAAACTTCACAATAAAGTTGATTTGCCATACAGAGTCAGATACAACATAGTATTTCCACTTTTGTTTTCTTGCTAAGATCTAAAGTGTTGTTATTTTTTCTTGATTAGCAAAGTATTTTGTATTTCATGAAGGCGCTGATAAATTTTTGTTTTGCTTCAAATTCATCTTTAACTGCGATCACAATCTCAGTGGGAGACAGCATCACATCTTTAACAACTAGTGGAGATAACCTACCCAATAGTTCACATAAAATATCAAAAAGATTTTGAAATACAGAGTTGTCTCTATATTTGTAAACGGTCTTTCCTTCGATAATTTTTGGGTTTGAATCTAATGGGATGATCAAATTGGGTGAACTTACTTCAGAGATGAAAGTATTGATGTCTGTATCAATAGTACTTCGAAGATCTGCTTTAGTTCTTTCTAGTTGCTCTTTTGCCTTTTCAAGATCTGCTAACTTATCATCATAACCAACACCGATCATTTTGGCAAAAGTGGATTCAGTAGAGCGTTTTAAAGGAATTTCATGTAGTTGTACATTAACGCTAGACAACGAGTCCTCTACATCATGTAATTTTAGTCGATTTTCCTTGATCTGAATACCAAGTGTTTCAAGAAATTCAAAATTAGACATGTCTTTTTAACTAAATTGATGGACCACGTCCATTAAGCCCTGTTTAAATTCTTCAGTAGTAAGTCCCCATCTACCATATTCGTCCTTATAGCCATCCCATGCTTCTTCTGCTTCTTTAGCAATCTCTAGAATCTTTGGACCTATTGCCTTTGTATTTACAAGAACTGCAATACTTGCTTGCTCTCCATCCATTATTGGAATCTTTACAAAAATCATTCTAGATTCTTCAATGTTGAATTTGTCTTTGATAATTCGTTTAATTGCCTCTCTTTCTTTGATGTCAAATTCTCCTTTCACTTTAACTAAAATACAGCACGAATCACGTGAACTTCCACTGTTTCGAATATCATTTTCATCGATATCAAAAAGTAACGCATCTTCTTTTTTACCGATTTTATTTAAAACATCTTCCATAGTATTATTTTTTGAAGATGATAGCATATCTTTTCCCCATTGACTTTCAGATGGACTAACAGGCATAATCCATGGAATCGCAAATTTTGGCTTTTTTGTTGCAAGCCATGTACGATAGTTAGACATATCCCATTCAGTTTCTCTTGCAAATGATGAGATAAACATCGAAATAGTATTGGCAGCTATCAAATTCATTCCTTTGTAGTCTTTCCAGCCAACTTCATGTTCTTTTGGTAAGTCATCTATGATTGAAGGAATTTTTTGTATTTTCTTTTCATGTTGATGTGCAAGTTGTCTTAGTGATTTATTGGAAAGTAAAATAGAACAATCACTATATTTTATCTGGTATTCTAAATTCATAACAATGTTAATTGCAGCTGCTTCAAAAATTACAGGATCCCATCCAAATTCGGGCAATAATCCAAAAGTTGCAACCGTAGCATGTTCTTTACTATTGGTTTTGATATATTCTATAAATGCACTTGAAAATGAACTTCCTGTTCCGCCACCCATTGCAAATGGTACAACATAACCTCTTACAGGTTCTGGAGATATTGCGGATAATTGTTTTTTGATATCAACTTTAGTTTTCATCTCTTCAAGGAATCTAGTTTTTCCTTCAGCCCAGTTTCGTGCTGCACCACCTGCACCATGAATTACATGTTGATCACGTAGTGCAAACAGATCAGGATAAGATTGTAAAATTAGATTAGCAGCTCTTGGATCAAGATCAACTAATAATGCTCGTGGAATGAGTGGAATGTCATTACCGCCATAAGAAGGAGAAAATCTCAAGATGGTGCTGCCATATCTTTTTAGAACACGTGATTCATCTTTTGAGTTTAGTGTAGGTTTTAGGGGATCTGCACCAACGTCTAACAATAATCGCCTATATGATTCGGCGCCTAATCCAATACCGCAATGACCAAAACAAATCATCAGTACTGGTGCTGGTGGAAGTGGTGCTAATTTTGACATGATGGTACTTTACCTATGATGTTAATGCATTGCTCATTAATAAGATAGTAGAAGAAATTATACCAACCAGATCACAGTATGAACGCTCAAAAGAATTCATAAAGTAAGAACTTTGGAATTTTATTACTCTAAACCAATTCCATTAGAAGACGAAATACCGGTTGGAATAGATGGGAATTTATCACCAACACGAGTTCCAGCTACAGCAGCAGCTTCTTTGAGTATATTTTCAGTCTCTTCATTTGATGCACCATCAAATTCAAAGCTTCCTTCAAATGAGCCAGATATAGATTCGTTGAGTATTCCAAATAAGGATTCAAATTCACGACTTACTTCGGGCATGATTTTTCCTAAAGCAGGTTTTAATGCATTCATTGTTGCCATTACTGGACCTAGTGAAGCCATAGCATCACCTAAATCCGATACAGTTGATAATCTAAGATTAACTTGTTCTAGAGATATTTTCATAGTGTTCAGAATTTTTTTTATTTTTTCTTATTTCAACTAGCTCATTTGCAAGAACCCTTCCAGTTGAAACATCATGATTCTTTTTTGCCATGACAATTCGGTTGAATAATTTTGCATCTTTTTCATCTAAGGTTTTTACTTTATAATCAAGTGTAGATACAGTTTTGTTTAAATGAATTAGAGAGTTTTGAATTCTTGGTTTAATTGGTGCTTCTTTTTTTAGACTACGAATATGGTCAGAGATTCCTTTTGATTGAGGATTATTCCAGTTTGTCATTAAATTCTATTTTAAATGACTAACCAAGATCATAATCAAATGAGTTTAAGATATTATACAAAATAGATAGTTTTGTGATATAGGGTAAACCAGACTCAAAAACCAAGTAATTTTATGAATCAATATATGGAACAAATAGGCATGGTTTGTGTGAGTAATTCTTTTGAGAGACCAAATTGGGACGAATACTTTATGCTTCAAGCTGAGTTGGCTAAACTGCGTTCAAATTGTATGACAAGGCAGGTAGGGGCAGTCATTGTTCGTAAAAATAGACAATTGGCAACAGGATACAATGGAACACCACCAGGAATCAAAAATTGTTTTGATGGAGGTTGTAAACGTTGTCAACTAAGGATGGAAGGGAAGATAGAATCAGGGGCGTCATTGGACAGGTGTCTATGTAATCATGCAGAAGCCAATGCCATTATGCACTGTGCAATTTTAGGCATTGAGGCAGGCATTGCAGGAGCCATACTATACACCACATTTGTTCCATGTTTAGAATGTACAAAGATGGCAATTACAATTGGAATTAAAAAATTTGTTTGTCTTGATTCGTATCCTGAAACAGATTTTGATTTACTAAAAGAAGCTGGAGTAGAAGTAGTTCAGTTAGATAAAAGCAGAATTACAAAATGGGCAAAAGAGCTAGTAAGCAAATACGAAAATTCTAAGTGATAGTATGCAAGTGGATATTAAAGAAACAGAAAAGATAACAACAATGCCACCATCAATGTTAGTATCAGCTACTTATGACAACATAACAAGAACCGCAGTATTAAAATTCTATGACTCTACATCACAAAAAATTAATTTTATGGCATGATGAAACACAACACAAGCCATACTGTTATTCAAGATTGTCTCCAGATGAGTTAGATTTTTTACAAGAAAGAGACGATATTTTAGAGATTAAAACAGAAAAGCGACACGATTTAGTAAAAGATGAAGAAGTGATTCTGTCAAAAATAATAGTAGCAGATCCGCTTACAATTGGTGGAACTGCAGGAGACAAAAGCATCAGAAATATAATTGAGACTTGGGAATCAGACATAAAATACTATGAGAATTATCTTTACGATAGATCATTAATTGTTGGAAATATTAATGAAATAATTGACGGTAAAATAAAACCACATGATTTAGAAATATCAGATGATGTAAA
>JAAUVF010000085.1 GCA_012030815.1 Nanobdellota archaeon
TGATGAAGGTAAATCTCCATCAGAATTTATCTTAAGACCCGAAGTCTCAAAGGTAATCCTGGATTATTCACATCCGTTTGTTGATTAGGTATTTATTCACTAAAAACTAGATTTAGCTTGTGAAGTATCTTATTATGTTAATTTTATTTTCTGGATTAATCATATCACCTGTTTTTGCCGAAGAATCAAAGAATCCATCATTAATTATAGATACAATTGAAATTCCAGCATACGAATTTAATAAAATTCTCAGAGATACAGATATTATTCAAATGGAAAATACACATGGAGTAAGCTGGCAAGTTACACTTGACAACAATCTATTATATGCAAATCCAAATGGAAATGCAGTTTTAAGAATTTATGATAAAGATAATCCTGAAAAATTAGTTGAAATAGGAATGGGTGCAAAACCTAACGAAAAATTTTGGATTGCAGTAAATACTCCTAAAGAGGGATATGTTGTTGTACATAGTAATTTGGAGAGGGGATGGTCATCTTCATCAAAATCAATAATATCATATACAGAAAGAGCCGGACTAACAGTAAACAATGGTGCAAGAATAGTTGTATCCAATCTTGATATTGGAGTTTTTAAAATCGGTTCTTACTCTGTTTATGGAATGGAGAGTTCCACAGATCCACCGGCAGTAAATTCCGGAAGTATGATTCTTGAATTCATATCAGGTGATCCTGCAAAAAATCCTTTGGCATTATTTCCGTTTTACATAGCTGCAGCTGTTGGTATTTTAGTTGGAGTGCTCTATCTAACAAAGAAGCGTTCATAAAACAAAAAATCTACTAATTTACGCATAAAATGTAGTAATTTTTATTACATACAAAATTTACTATTTTCCATAGATGGGAAATTCGTATTAGAGTTATATGTAAAAAATTCATAATTTATTCATGTTTGATAGGAAAATTGGATTTGTTTTAACTACACTTTTGCTTATCAGCTCTATGTTTTTCCTTCACTTCAAAATGCTCATGCAGATAATACTATTGTAATTAATACCGATACTGTATATAATACCGATCAAGTTATAGAAGATCCTATTATAATTAATTCTGCTTCAAAATTAACAATTGCATTCGGCACTACAATAACGATGGATGAAGCTTCCATTACAATTCATCCAGGTTCTCAATTGATAATTGATGGAACACTTTTGTACAATTCACCTGATCATCCTAGTCAATATTTGTTAAACACTGGAGTGTTAGATTTGAGATGTGGAGTTTTCCCAGCTCCTAGAACTTCGTTTACTTATGTTGATTTTGGTGAAACTGGTATTGTAATTGATTCTGCATGTCCTGGTGATGTAGATAAAATCATTATAGATGGTAATGATGTTATTATTGGAGCTGGAGAAACTGCAACAATACCAGTAGGTAGAGATGCAATAATACTTAACAATCTCTATGTAGCAGGACTAATTGATAATTTTGGTTCAGTGTCAAACCAAGGACTAGTTAGTTTAGATTTTGGAACCGTTGACAATAAAGGAAGTTGGAATAATGTTTGTGATAATTTTGATACTAGAGGTGTTGTAAATATAGGTGATGGAAGTTTTATTGGTAATACTCCAACACAAACTATCTGTGCACTCCCAATAGCAGTTAATGATAATTATTCTGTATCTGAAGATAGTGCACTTATAGTTTCAATACAAAATGGAGTTTTGGCAAATGACAATGATCTAGATAGTCCTATACTTACAGTTACTCCAAACACATTACCAAACTCAGGTTTGCTTTCTCTAAACTCTGACGGAAGTTTTACTTATGTACCATTTATTGATTTTTCTGGATCTGATACATTTTCATATAAAATTGATGATGGTACAGGTGGATTTGCAACTGGCTTTGTTACAATTGCTGTAACATCTACAAATGATCCACCAATTGCTGTAGATGATAATATTACAGTCATGGAAGATTCACTGGTAACAAATATTAAAAATACTGTATTAATCAACGATTCAGATCCTGATGGTGATGTTCTTACAATAGTTAGTGCAGGAACTACAATTACCCCTGTTGGTATTGTATCTGTTGCCGGCGGTCAATTAACATATAATCCAAATAATCAATTTGAGACTTTAGCTATAGGAGAAACAAGTACAGATTCATTTGACTATGTAATCTCTGATGGAAATGGAGAATATTCTTCTGCTATTATATCTGTTACAATAACCGGTCAAAATGATCGACCTACAACTATGCCAGATACTTACACAATAAATCAAAATAATATTTTATCAATTGCTGCACCTGGTGTGCTAGTTAATGATAGTGATATTGATGGAGATAACTTGACTGCTAATCTTTTCCAAGCACCACAGTTTGGTAATATTGTATTTAATGTAGATGGTAGCTTTACCTATACACCAAATCCAAATTTCTTTGGAGAAGATTCCTTTTTGTATAGAGCTTCTGATACACTCTTGTTTGAACAAGGAACTGTCACTATAACAGTAAAAGATGTAACAGCACCAATCATTACAGTTAATCCATTAGATATCAATATTGGATTGGGTTCACCAGCACCAAATCTCTTATCTGGTGTTTCTACTGATGATAATTCACTTGTAACTTTTACTGGAAATGTTGATACTAACACAGTAGGAGATTACGTAATTAGCTATAATTCAATTGATGTCAGCGGTAATATTGCAGATACAAAAACTAGAACATATCATGTAGTAGACACAATAGCACCTGATTCGCCAGTCATTGAATCCCCAATTGATGGCTCAACTACAAACTCACCATCACAAACAATAACTGGTAGTGCAGAACCAGGATCAACTATTGAAGTATTTGTAGACGGTACATCTGTAGGTACAACTACAGCTGACTCTAACGGAGATTGGTCTTTTGGAATTACACTATCTGAAGGAGCACATCAAATAACTGCAACAGCATCTGATGGAATTAATACATCACTACCAAGTAATCCAATTAATATCACACTGGTAATTTTAGATTCATTATTACAACAAAAAATAGCTCTAATTGAACAACTAGAAAATTTGATAAATTCAGCTCAAGACAAAAAAACTAAAGAATATCTCAAAAAAGCAATAGACAATCTTAGAAAAGGAGCAAATCCAAATCTATATTCTAATGATGAAAACAGCTTTTTAGATAAAAAGAGTGCAGAAAAAGCTCTCAAATATGACACAAAAGGAATAAAATATCTGATTAAGATTTTCATCACTGGACAAGAATCAGATTCATTCAAGGCGGAATTAGGAGAAATTACAGTTGGAATCTTAAGAATTGACAAACAATTAATCATAAACACCAACATAGCTCGTGGTGATAATGATCCTCATCATGACGGTAAACATGATGACAAACATGATGAACATCATAATGACAAACATGATGAACAACATGATAACGAACTTGATGAAGATGATCTTAGTAAATACGATGATCATGTGATTGATAATTTCAATACATATAAGATAAAAAATAATGACATAGATGAGAAAAACAAGATAAAAATGTCATGGAAAGAGTTCACTGATAAATTAAAGTCTGAAGGAAAATGGAATAAGAAAATAGAGAAGGAAGCAGAGAAGGCAGCTGAAAAAGCAGCAAAGGAAGCAGAGAAGGCAGCTGAAAAAGCAGCAAAGGAAGCAGAGAAGGCAGCAAAGAAGTCATTTAAAGAAATTATCGATGAATTAAGAGCAGAAAACCCTGGAAAATCTTTGACTAAAATACTAATCAAACTTAAAGCAGAAAACCCTGGAAAATCTTTGGAAGAAATTAAAAATATTCTCATAGAAAAATATTCTTAATGATCTATTTTTTTATCTAAATGAAATAGGATTTTTAGATTCTGTATCTAAAGAAATTCTTTGCCTATTATGAAATGATGAGAATTCTTCATCAGAGACTATTACAAGAGGAATGTTTGATAATGCACAACCACTTGCAACTGTTAGATCAGCTTTCTGACAAATCATTGCAATTGGTGCAGAATTATTTGATTTAATAGAATAAATTGTATAAGCGCCTACACTACTACCTACTCCGGATGGAAAAACAAGAATAGAATCCTTAATTGATTTATTGAATAATTCATGATTTTTATCGCTTATGACTCCGGTATTTTTGTCTACTGTACCTAAAAAATTAATTGGCATATTTGTTTTTAATACAACTCCATTTATTTTCCCTTTAACAAGAATTTTCAATTTGTTTCATCTTCAATTATTTGTGATAGTGATTTTAGATTTACATCTACGCCATTTGAATTTTTAAGATAAAATGCTCCCTTGATACTATTTGTAGTAACAGCATCTACATCCTTTTTAGTAATTAGAGGTGTTAAACATGTACAACAATCAGAAAGAATTTCGCACCCAGCACGTTCTAATTCATTTGTATATCCAATTGTCCCTGCTTGATCTTTTACAGTTCTAGGACAAAAAACCATACATCTTTTTGTAAAAGATCTACCCTTTAGTTTACCAACAAGATCAGAGATTTCTTCTAATCCTAATTGAGGACTACCAAGTGTAATCAAATCACCTTTTTCAGATGTGTTTAACTCGTCATGAATATTTTGCATCTCTTTTTCATCAAAATCAACTTTTTCACAACCAGCATCTCCATCTCCAAATAGAAATTTGGCGCAAGTTCCAGACGTTCCCATCCCTCCACACATTGCTTTGCATTGTCTTTTGTCCATATTACCAAGACCTGAAATATTCACAGATGTGTCTCCAACCTTACCAGCAAAAAATCCAAGCATGCCATATGTTAGCTCATTTGGATTTTTTACTTTCATTCTAATTGTCATATTTGGAGTATCATCTTTTCGTAATGAAGAGTATGGACTTTTTCCAGTAATTGCACTAGCTAGTGCACTAAACGCACTTTCTTTGTTTGTCTTTAAATTATCATATGAATTTGCATGTATTGCAGCATTACTTTCTGCAAACGCAACTTGTGTTCCTTCTTTTGGTATGTCAAAAATCTCATATGGAATACATGAAAATGATGGAATAACGCCCATTGTTTCATATGACTTTTTAATTGATAGTTGTTTTGAAATAAAATTTTTCTCTAAATTATAATTTTCAACATTATCAATATCAAATCCCATTGGATTCAAAGTTGTTTTTACTTTAACTCTAGCAT
>JAAUVF010000086.1 GCA_012030815.1 Nanobdellota archaeon
ACTGGTTGTATTCCTGATTGTTCTGCAACTTATGTGTCCGGTCCCACTCCGTCATTTTATCCGCGTCTTAAACCTGGTGAAACAGCGGCATTTACATGGACATATACAATTGAAGGTGTAAATACTAACCAAATTCATTTTACTACATCTCTAGAAAATGGAATTTCTGGAAATAATGTTACAACCACTGTAGAGGTAAGAGACATCTTGTCTGCTCTAGAATCTGGAACTGCTCTAACTTCGCTTGGTTTACAATCAAATGGAATAGATGCTAGTATCTTGATGTTCCATGATGAAACAGATAGAACTCCTTCTGGTGAATATCAAATGTTTTCTGCAAGTCCTGATGGTGGTAGTAATGGTTTGAAAATAGATCTTGATGCAACATCGCCAAGTTTTCTTACTCAAACAACTAGTAACACTGTAAATGTTCCTGCAGGAGATTGGGTCTCTTCATTACGTTTACAGAGTGAACCGATGCCATCTAGCTTACTAAGTGAAGGTGAGGATATGATATTTCATTTTAGTACAAATAACAGTATTCAAGATAATTCTGAAGGAACATCTGATGCAGATTTAGAAGGATGCGGTGTCTATACATGGTCTGCAAGAATTGCTACTGGAGATGATGATGGAGAAGAAAGGGTATCTAATGGTAACGTTGATGTGAATAGTAGTGATTTGGAGATGCCTTATGATGGAGGCAATGAGCAAATCATTGGATTGTATTATCCAAATATATCAATTCCACAAGGTGCAACTATACAGAGTGCAGAAATTGAATTTGAATCTGATGAGAATCAAGGTGGAACTACTCATCTAAGAATTCGTGCAGAGGATAGCAATAACGCTGCCACCATAGATCATAATGATAACTACAACATATCAGATAGACCTGACACATCTGAATACATACTATGGCAAAATATTCCAAGTTGGAGTACAATGATAAGGTTGTAACTCCTGATATTTCAAATGTAATTCAAGAAGTTGTAGATAGGGGAGGTTGGTCCAGTGGAAATGCAATGCTTATACAAATTGATAATTGGGGAACTTCATCTGGAAACAGACGAACAGCTGAATCCTATAATGGTGAATCATCTAATGCTCCAGAACTACGAATTGTTTATTCAGTAGGGGCAACAAGCACGGATTCTCCTACATTTGATGCTACAGGAGGACCACATAATTCTGGTACTTATCGTTTTAACGGTGTGGATGAATGTTTTAGAAGTACAAACGATGTAAATTCGGGTGATGGAAATAACATAGGTTCTGCACCTAATACGACTGCCTTGTGGTTTAAGACTGCGGCTGCTGTAGGTTCTACTGATCAACATCTAGTGTCTTTTGAAGGATCGGGCACTTGTCCATCCTGTGATTATTACCGAATCTACTTGGAAGCAAATACTGGAAAAAACTGTTTTTGAATTTAACATGGATACTGGTGGTGGTGACACTTCTATTTGTAAAAGCACAGGAAGTTTTGATGATCAAGAATGGTATCACGTAGTTGCTGTAAGAAAATCTACAAATGATAACTGTGGTTTGTATATTACTGATATTAATGGAAATACTGTTGAAACAATAGACCAGAATTATAATTTTGGAACAAGTCAAGTTGATACTGACGGTAAGTGGTATGTGGGAAGCAATAGTGATGAAGGAGGTGAATTCTTTAATGGATGGATTGATGATATCATTCATTGGAATGGTAAGGCATTGAGTAATAGTCCTGAAGCTTATGATTTGGCTCGTACAAATTATGGAGAGTCTGCTCACAAATTAAATATAATAATTAGTAAAGTAGATTTTCTTTTAGGAACAACTTTATCAAATGTTACTGCAGTCTTAGATTTAGAAGTACCATTTTATGATTCTCAAGGTAATAATTTTAATGACGATTCTACATATGGTGTTTTTAACAGTACTTTCGCATTAGGTGATGTTGAAGTTACTAATGTTGAGCGATTAAAGTATACTGTTAGCTTTATACCATCTACAACAACATGGACTGCATTAGAGTTAAACCTGAAAGTAGATGATGAAACAATTACTCCAACATCAAGTTTACTGCAAACACCTCCACCAGATATCCCGTTTACATCCTACTGGACATATGATAAAAGTGATAGATTAGAAGTTTCAGTGTATAATCTAGGTCCCCATGGCAGTTGGTTTGTTTATCAGGGTACTAGGGCCGTCTTTAAGAGTACTGATAATGGGACTTCATATGCAGGAATAATCTGCTCTATTAATTCTACAGAATCAGATCCATGTAGTACAGGAGGAGGTAATGATGAATGGAGAATAGATGAAGATCGAGATAGCATATTCATGCCCGTTGATTCTATAGGAAAAATGTATTTTTGGGATATTCAAAATAGACCTGACCGTGATGTAGGGGGAGGTAGTGAAATCCCTGCAGGCGAGTATGACATGTTTGTGTTTATCGATGGATATGATGAGGAAGGCTCAACATTCCTAAGAAATCTTCAGATGGGAAGGGTCATAGTCCAAGATTAGACCCTAGTGGGATTTTTCAGGCATAAAAATGAATTTTCTAGGCATAAAAATCTATTTTGAGCCTATGCGAATTCTGTAACATTAGAATACATACAACTTTTAATGTAATTTTCTCCTGCAATAATACGTATGCAGTCTGCTGAATCTACTGATCCTAATGAGACTACAGTTTCATCTGAACAAAACACTGCTGTAGCAGTTGAATCAGTATCTGCGGAATCAAATTCAACTACTGCGAATACAGATTCTATAGCGTCAGGGGCAAGCACTTTGGCTCAATTAAATACCTTGATTGAAGAGTCGATGCAAATCTATGAACTTGAAGACCAAAAAACAAACATCATCGATGATCTACATAATGCATTAAAAATAATTACAGAATTTCTTAGTTTTTCAGTCAATGTCCATCCAGGAATATTTAATCTTCCTCCTGATAGCAACATTGTCTTGTTGCCTAATTGGATTTGATAATTAAGTTATCAAATGGTAAGACAGAGACTAAAAAGTTTTCAGATTATCCTCCTGAAACAATTACACAAATAATTGAATATGTCACACCACAGTTAATTGGATTAATTCAAACACAAAAAGCATATCTTACAGAAAAAATTACATTCTTAAGAACTGCTACAAAACAACTAAATACACTTTCTCAACTAAAAGAAAATCTTCCAAATTTATTACCTTCAACGGAGAATACTGAAAACGTTGTATAGTCTAATTCGCAAATACAAGACAGTTAACGCTCTAAAATCAAATCTGGAAAAGAGATAGAAGAAGTAGAGCAAATTATTCATGACTATTCTACTATTTTGGGAGATAAAATTAGAACTAATGAAGAACTTTCAAAAGATGATCCTGAATTTTTAGAATTAAAATCAAAGTTAGAGGGAAGTTCTACAGATAAAAAAAAACCAGATGATAAAACAACTGAATCTAAAAAAGACTCTAAAAACGATTCTAAAAACAATAAAAAAACAGCAGATAAAAAAACTATAGAAAAACCAAAAAAATCTTCAAAAAAAGATAGCCCAAACTGGTATAATCTAGATCATATTATGATATACAATGGAATAGGTCTCAAGGGAGAACTAGAATTGTATTTCAAAGCAATCGATGAATTAAAATCAAAACAAGAGACTTTGGAAAGAACACTATCTGCCCTGAACAATATTATGGAAAAAGGCCTAAAAGAAGACATGGCCTGCATTGTCTTTCTTGGCTCAAGCGGTCCACTTCAGATATCCTTTATCAAATCTAGTGATATTAGGAAGAATTTTTCATTTAAATCGATCTACCATGGAAATGCAATTTCACAAGAAAGTATCCTGAAAATAGGCGTAAAGTGAGCAAATATGTTAAAAAATTACCCATTTTATAATAATTTCATATTTAAAGAATGTAAGAAATACGATCAATCCGATCAACACTTCTTAGCTATATCACAATATAGTCTAGTCTTTTCTTATTGAGGATCCAGAAAAAACATGACAAACGAAACGCAAACTTCGATATTTGATTCTACTCCAGACACTCAATTATATGAGTACAAGTTATCTATTGATAAAGTTCAAGCAGAACTTTTGCAATATGGATTAACATCTAATCAAAGTAAGGTGTTTATTTATCTTGGAAAATATGGCGCAAAGACAGCTCCTGAAGTATGTAAGGCTTTAAAATTACCAAGAACCGAAACTTATCATTTACTTTCAGCATTACAAAACAAAGGAATTGTTTCAGCTACATTTCAACATCCAATTCAATTTACTGCATCTCCATTAAACAAAGCAATATGGATTTTAGTAAATGCCGAAAAAGAACGTGTTAAATCTTTAGAACATATGGAAAAAGGGTTATCGGAATTATGGGATAATATTCCAACATTTGATTCATTACATGAAGAAGTTGAAGAGAAGTTTCAAATGCTTCAAGGTGCAAACCAAATTCAATCAAAAATTACTGAAATGACTGACAACTATAAAGATGAATTTTTGATACTAGGTTCTGAAAAAGATTATATCAAATTATATCATGGAGAGTTTTTGGAATCATTTGTAAAATCAAAACAACAATTTAGATTACTAAGTGCATGCTCTGAAAAACTACTTACATATTTGATAATTTAGAGAGAAAAAATATTAAAAAACTAGACAAAGATATTCAAAACCATTTGTGTTTCATATTGAAAGATAATTCTGAACTGTTGTTCTTTACAAAAAATGCAAATTCTACAACAGAGCCATTTGCAATGTGGACAAATTCTACTTCACTTGTCTATTCTATGAAATTACTCTTTGAATCTCTTTGGAGTAATTCAAAGAACATTCATTTGTAATAATTTGTATTGATTTTATTTGTTAGAATCAAACTAGTCTCTCTCTTTATATAGAAAATTCCCTCTAATCTCTTTGTAGATATGGATTACACATATTCCAAAGTTAAAACTGGCATTCCTGGATTGGACTCTATAATATCCGGTGGGTTGAAAAAGGATCGTGCGATAATTATCTCAGGTCCCCCAGGCAGTGGAAAGACAACTTTTGGATTGCAATTCCTATACTCTGGTGCACGCGACTTTGATGAACCAGGCGTATACGTTACAATGTCTCAAAATATCGATGA
>JAAUVF010000087.1 GCA_012030815.1 Nanobdellota archaeon
AAATCTTAGCTTTGGAAAACACAACTCTCGTGATTGAATCCAACTTCAGACTAGCAATAGGTGCAGCAGCTTTTTCTATCTCCAATTGTGAAGTGTTGTTAAGTGATAGTCACCTGCAATCACATAACACTATGTTCTTCAGTTTTTTGGCTAGTGTATAAATCTGGAACTTTTAGTATACGTTAATTTGTTTATATGTATGGCTTATCATTCTGTAAAGACTTCAATTTCTGCACCTAGCATCATCTTACGTTATAGTTAGTTTTACCACATTTGCATAGTAGCTTCCAAACAATGCTGGCTACTATGTATTTAGATTCTGATTATCATGATATGAAGGCTGTTGGAAAAATTCCTTGTTTGACTCAGAATAAGTGCTATATGCAGCGGAAAGATTGATGTGCAGGAAGGCTTTTCTGTCATAAAGTGTCATAAAAATATATTTTAAATTTTTTGTGATTCTTACGAAAATATGTAATCTAGCCTACTTGTGTCATACTTGCATCATTTTTATTAGTATTCTTTCACCTATTCTCATTTCAATGAGTGAAATATATCATGTTTTTAGCATATCTTGTAATTTTTAAAATTTCATAAATGTATTCTAATACGAATTGATGATTTTTGCTTTGATAACTTTTTACAGATCCGCATTATTTTAATGTCTTTATCATAGATTAGTATCATGTGTGATTTCAATAAAAAAATGGTTTTTCAGTGTTTTGAGGAATGTCTCTTTTTTATAACTCCAATTAATCCGTCCTTTACCGATGATGGAGTACTCTTGATTCTTAACAAGTAATTCAAGAGTTATTTAGTTTAGAAATTGAAGAATATAATCAAACTAGATACGATGTATATCCATATTACAAAATTTATCAAATTGATCTATACTATACTAGTAAAACTTTGAAGAGATTTATTTTTACACATATTTTATAAAAATAGGTATTACGTGTCGTGTTGTAAATAGATATGCTATATAATGACTATCACATAATCCGTTTTGCTTTTTAATCAAACTATTACATTTAATCTAAAGAGTTTAATTATTCAATTCATATTTTTCAAAACGGTACTCTGGCAGAACGGTTATGCGTGAGCCTGCAAAGCTTATACAAGGGGGTTCGACTCCCTCGGGTACCTTTATTTTTAATTAGAAATCACTTGTCCTTTCATCCATGGATGTAATGTACAAAAATAATCATAAACACCAGTATTTTCAAAACAAATGTAAATGATTCTTCAGGATCTAAATATCCACTATCAAAAAGATCACTTGCATCACCATAATATCCCGAAGTTACACTATGAAATGCTGCATCATGATTTACCCAAGTAACTGAGTCACCCTGTTTAACTGAAATGATTGATGGGATGTAGCAAGAATCAGTGTTTTCACATCCTGGACGTGAAACTTTTGTCGGCATTATTACATCTGCTTTTAGGTCTGGTTTTGGGTCATTAGTGTTTTGATCAGAATCAATATTTTGAGACATCAAACCAATTCCAATAGATAGAATTATTCCAAAAATTGCTGTTAGTATTATTTTTTCTTCAAATCACATCACACATAGAACCAAGTTATTATGTAATTACCAGATTCTCTAAATATATAACATATTAGACATATTAATTGGCTCAAAATAGCAATGGGTTATTAGAATACATTCCAGGTTCACACGCTCTATTAGCTCATAAAAATTCGAGTGTTCCTTTAGAAGGGTTTTCAGAAAATGTGAAAGGGAGTATACAAGAATATGCTGAAGATTCAAAAATGAGGTAGAAAAAGGCAATAATTTTCTTCAGTGGGTACTCACACGAGTTTTTGAGGCTACAGAAGATGATGCAGCTGATGCAATTGTAGATGGTGCAAATGATCTTGGCATTGATGCATATCTCCCAGTAGATTTTTCAGATAACACTATTCGTTTGTTTCAATCAAAATATGGAACGTCTCATTCTTTTGAAGCAATTGCCAAATTCAAAGAAGATGCTAAACGTTTACTTGGAAAAGATGTCACAAAAATGAGACCAGAATTAGCACAACTTGTTACAAAAATTAAAGAAAAAAACTTGAAAATAAAATGCTGCTATGTGACAGATCAAAAAGTAGAGTATCAAGATGATATAATTGAAATAATAGATATTGAAAAAATCATTCAAAGATTATGGGAGAGAATAAAAAAACCTGCAGCTGGAAAAAGATCATCAATAAAATTAGAAAGAATGCTTAGACATGAAAACACAATTTTAGGGATCTTAAAACTTAGGGAATTAACTGAATTTGTTAGCAAGAATAGAGATTATGTTTTTGAATCAAACATAAGACAGTGGATGCAGTTTAAAACAACAGTAAACAAGGGGTTAAGAGAAACTCTTCAGAGTAACCCAGGAAAATTTTTCTATTATAATAATGGAATTACAATTGTAGTTAGTGATTTTGAAGAATTAGGAGATAACATAATTGAGCTTCATGCTCCACAAATTGTAAACGGTGCACAGACATCTAATTCAATTCTTGATCATTCAAAACGAACTAAAAACATGGATGGTTCAATGACAGTAACGATAATCAAAGCAGATGATGAACAAGAACAAAATAATATTACAAAATATCGTAATTCACAGAATTCCGTTAGAGGAAAGGATCTTGTCTCACTAATGGATTTTCACAAGTCAATCAAATCACAATTAAAAAATTGTGGGTATTTTTATGAAATTCAAGCAGGTTCATTTGATACAAAATCTAAATCAAAACAATCAGAATATCAAGGAGATTCTATTTACAATGATTATCTTCCAGACAATCACAAAAAAGTAATTGTTGCTAAAGATGCCATACAAGCGTTAGTAGCTGGAATTGAACAAAGACCTACAGAAGCATACAGTTCTCCAGCTCAGTTCCTTCCAAGAGGAAGTAAGTATGACGATGTATTCAATGACAACCTAAAAGATGATTATAGAATTCTACTTTATCCATATCTTGTAAAAGAATATGCAAAAAGACATTAAAGTACGGAAAGCAAGGTGGACATAAAACAAAAAGATATGCAACTTTATTTTATGTTGGAGTCTACTTTAGAATTTTACATAAAAAAATTCTAGAAACAAAAGGAGATTTTAAAAGTGATGTAAGAAAAGTGGAGCCAATATTTCGTAGTTTTAAACTAAATTCAAGAATTCTAAAAATTGCAGATGTAGTAGTGACTAAATTTTTAGAAGATACTGTAGTAGATGATGAAATCGAATTAGCAAATACAAAACACAATTTCTTTTCACAACATGTATGGAATGATTCAATGCTTAGAGTAGTAGATAAAAAAATAAGGCAAGAAGAAGAAGAAATTTTAGCCTTGAAAAAACTTGCAAATAACTTGTTTTAGATTTTAAAAAGGTAGAAGCCCAACCAAGTAAAAATTTGCAGGAGGTTTACATTGGTCAGACTACCTACCTGAAATTCATACAAACCAGTATTATTTAACATGATTTTTCAATTAGCATCTAGAATGTTTTTTATATAGATCAAAGAGAGCAGAATTGATTTGGGAATTAAAGAAAAATGCGCTATTTGCAATGGCAAAATATCTTTACGATTTAACCCTATGGAGGAATGGGGGATTAAAGGCTCTATTTGTGGAGATTGTTATTCAAAAAGATCGATAAGCATTATCCAGGAGATCATGTTAGAGTAAATAAAGAACAAGACTAGTCGGATTTTGAATATTTGTTAACATAAAGACAATTCCATGCAAGTGGATCTTCTTTTACATTTTTTTCTTCAAGAAATACAATATCAGTGACTGTTTTTTTTCTTTTGAGTAGATTAACTTGAAAACTAGTAAACTGTTTGCAATCACAGTCATTGTATAGACATACATCATCATCGCCTTCATCATGATCTTCTGCTGTATGTCCACAATCACATAATGCATCATTTTTTACATCCTTACGAGATTTCTTTGTGTAGATTCCTAATCTGAAATATGCTTCACCGCCATGTCCTTTCTTAAATCGTTCATAATTTTCTGATTTTTGTAGTACCTTAAAAAAAGAAATATTAGATTCTGGATGTTGAGAATCTGAACCAATGATTATCCAATATTCATCACCGATCTCAACAAATCTAATTTTGATCGATGGATCTAGCCACCAATGTATTTTATCATGCCAAATATCTGATGCCTCCTTTCTATCAGCAAATAATGGGACAACATTCATTCTTAGATCATAATAACGATAGGCAACCCCCATGAAATCATCAAACCATGAAATATGAGAAGCAGGCAATATACCAAAAATCAGATTAGAGCGTATTTATCTGATCTGAATTAATGGTAATACCCTTATATCTTGGTTTTATACCTATAATCACATGGTTTCCTATAGAACTAGCATGCAAATAGTAGCAGACCTTTTGACAGTTACTGAGCAATCAGGTCAGCAAGGTATCAAAACAACATCATTACTAACAAAGGCAAATTTATCACATTCCAGATTATCAAAGTTCTTAGAAAATTTAACAGGTTCTGGATTAATCAATAAAATAGAATTTGACAACAAGAATACATTTGTAATAACAGAAAAAGGAAGACAATACTTAGAATCATATGCAAAGTTTGCAGGTATTGCAGAATCCTTCGGATTAGAACTTTAAGTTTATTTTTTAGACCTTCGATTTATCCTATCTTTTTGTTTCTGTTTTCTATCCTTATACGAACTGTAAATAACAATTATCGATATACCTGCAATTGCAGAATAAAATAGCGGAATAAGAGGTTGTTCGTGTGGTATGCCAGTTGTAGGGGAGATAAACGCGATAGGGATAGTAACAATAAGAAAAATCATACAACTATGAGATATTTATCCATACCCAGTATGATTTACAAAACCATATATCTTTTTGATTTAACTGTGATATAATAGAAAAATAATGATAAAAATTCTTGAATTGATCGGATTTGGGTTAATTGGTGGAACAATTTATTCTTCTATAGGTATGATTGGAAATGAGTTACGATGGCCGGTATTTTTTGGATGTGCTGCTGGTGCACTAGCAATTATAATTTATCGTAAAAAATTAAGACAAAAACAAAATAATT
>JAAUVF010000088.1 GCA_012030815.1 Nanobdellota archaeon
TAGAGATGGCCCAAGAGAAAATGTTTTACTGC
Organism: Nanobdellota archaeon; assembly: GCA_012030815.1. Next base: position 33 of record JAAUVF010000088.1, read on the forward strand.
AACCTGTGGTGACTGTGGCAATGAATGTCAAATACCATTCAAACCAAAAGACGACAGACCTGTATATTGCAGAGAATGTTTCCAAAAGCATAAACCTCAAGAACGCTCCGGCGGTTCTAGATTTGGCGGAAGATCAAGTTATGGCGGTAGATCAAGTTATGGCAGAGGATCAAGTGATAGAGGCTCCAGATTCAGTAGAGATGATAGACCAAGAGAAATGTTTACTGCAACCTGTGGTGACTGTGGCAATGAATGTCAAATACCATTCAAACCAAAAGACGACAGACCTGTATATTGCAGAGAATGTTTCCAAAATCACAGACAAAACTAGTAAATTGTTTTGAGTAATACTCAAAACTCCGATATTTTATCTAACCAAAGATTTAGAATCTTTCCTTGCTGTCACATATTATTGGATATAATACCGTCAAGAGACAAAATAAAAGTTGGAGTTAAAGTAAAGATAGTTCAAAAACAAGATCAACGTACAGGAAATTTGACTCAAGGAGTAGTGAAAAGAATTCTTACTTCAAGTAGATTTCATCCACATGGAATTAAAGTAGAGTTAGAGAATGGGAAGATTGGACGTGTTCAAAGTTTAGAGCCATAGAAGTTTACTGGCTTAAATAACAGAAGAATAAAAAAAAATTGTGAATTGTAAAAGATGTCATCATACAAATGAAGCGCATGTCCCAACAGATGAGAGTAAATCACTGATGAGGGCAGGCAAATGTAATATTCCAAATTGTACTTGTAGACAGTATCTTGACCCCATTCAAGAGATAGACGAAGACTTGATGTAACAATAATTCATATAGTAAATTCAGTTTTGATATACTATGAATAAACACTTACCAGCTGATGAGATGAAAAAGGATTTAGACAATCTACTATCCAAACTCAACGCAATGGAAATTGTCGCATCAGATGAGTTTCAAAAAGGCTCAGTCAAAGTGTTAAGAGCTCTAGTAGAAGGACAAATTCATTCAATTAACGAATTTGAACACATGAAAAAGGCAATGGATTTGCTTACATTAGAATTATTCAAATTACAAAATAAGATCAAGAGTTAAGTCTAGTATCACTCATGCCACATTCGATACAGCGAATAATTGTTGTGTTTTCAAGTACCTGATCAACTTTCATTTCAGAACCACAGCATGGACATGATGTTTTTTGAGTGTCCGGTTTTTGACGTATCTTATAATCTGGCTTTACATTCTCGTTGATTTTATTACAAGTAGGCTTGTATCGAGTAACTATGAGATCAGATATTTTTTTCGTTCCTCATTTCCGGATTCAAACATTGGCAAAATTGCAAGATGCAGTGATTTTTCTAATGCAGAGTCAATCCAACATTTGAAACTAGGATGACTGGTGAAAAAATTCTCATCAGAGGTATGTTCACAATGATTAGCATAAATTATCTTAAAAGAGTCTTTTTGACGCGACATTATCAGATATACGACTTTTTCCATCGGTGGTCCCCAATCAGAAAGTTTGATTGGACCTAGAAACTCATATTGTAGAATTTGAATGCTCAATGAAGATAAAACAGATTACTGACTTTTGTTTTTTACTAGTATTAGGAAAATAGTGCTAAAAATTGATCGCAATGTACTTCTTGAAAAGAATAAATTCAAGAGAATAAGATTTTTCTTAAATGAAAGAACCTCACAATCATGCTCAAGTAGGTTATAGCATGATTCTAGTAGCAGCAAGTCTTACAGCAATCGCACTAGTTGCATTGGCAATAGGCGCAGATGTGCTATTTGGGGACCACATTCAAAGAGAAAATACAGCCCATTTGAAGGGTGTAAAGCAGATGACTTTAAACCAAAAGACTGTGAAAAATACTGGGATAGAATTAACAAGAAGTATCTGGAATTTATGTGAATTTAGATAAATAATCTAGTATCCGTTTGCAAAATCTTCCATGGTGTTTGAATTTTTGTCAGTTGATTCATTGCATAAAATGCACCACCAACTATTCCTGCATGATAAAATGTATACAAAAATACAGCCGAAGACGTATGATCAGATTTTGTAAAGCTAAGAATCAACATTGTAAAGAAGATAAAAGTACTAACACATGTAACTAGTTTATTTATAATGCCATCATCATTCCAACAATTCGTTTTGTGGCACCTGCCATCAATGCAATGCTAGTAATGATTAGAAAAGTTGCACCGCCGTTTGCAGTCACATATTCATTTAACCAAGGAAGTAGACCGTCTTCAAAAATATTTGTTTCAGGCATCTCACTACCTCCGTTTAATGCAAAGTTGACAGCACTGAACATACTACCTATAACAAAAAAGAACAAGAAAGTTTTGGCAATTGATCTTTTTAGCGGACTACGTATCTCACTTGGTTTTACAGCCCGCTCAGTAATTCTAACACCATAAAGAAATCCTATAGCAGCAGCAGGCAAGAACATTAAATTAATCAAAATTGGGGATTCTTGGTTAATTTTATCAATTTGAGGATAGAATACCAAAAACAAAAGAACTGCAACTGATGCAGAGGCTACAAATAATATCAAATTAAGATAAGAACGACTTTCTGACTCAACACCTGTTTCCCAATTATACATTTTTTAGAATCTGTAGAAAATCATTAAAGACCAACTCGGAAAATCATTTGGTCAAATTATCAATTCTCTTTACCCTTTTTACATACTTCAGCCTAGCAAATTCAATGAAAATACTCATGTTGGCAGGTATAGGTGTTATAATTATGGGTGTGATTTTTCATCTTCAAGGACAAGCAATAGTTGGACCAGAATCATCGTTTATGTATTCAAATCCACAATGGATAACATATGGAATGCAAATAGCGATTGTTGGATGCATTGTTGTAGCAGTTGGCATAAGTTTGAGATTTATCAAAAAAAATTAATCAGTAACTCGTAGAGTTATAGTGCTACGAATCTTGCCTACCTTTCTAATCTTTGATGTAATGACATCATTTAGTTGAGTAATAGTATCAGTTTCAATTAAAATTACAATATCATAATTACCAAATGTGATGATACAGTCTTTAATTTCGGGGATCTCTTGTAGTTGTAGATAAGTTGAATGTTCTTCTCCAATTTCACAGCTAATCAGCATGTATGATTTTTCCATTTCATTTGCAATGAAAAACACTACAACTTAAAGACATCTTAGAAATTATCTTACGATCTTAAAAACCAGCAAGCAGAGGATCTTCAGGTTTCATGATTTCACGAAGTACTATTGTAGCAAAAGATCCTCTAGATAGAGTGAACTCTATAGTAGTATCTTTTGAAGAATAGTTTGTACATTGAATTGCAGCTTGTCGGAATCCACCTTCACTGCTAATTTCCTGCATCTCTTTTATGAAAAAATCTTTTGGGGTGATTTCTTCAGATTGTAAAATTTTTGAGATCTGAAAATCAAACCTAGTTTTTTTGTAATAAGAATATCCAACAAATGGCAGTGCAAGAAATTGATCCATTCCTTTAACATACTTGCCAATTATTCCATGAGAGTCATAGCAGACATCACCTTCTTGGGCCTCAAAGAGATTTTCTCCGTCTGTAAATGCTGCACTCAATGCATGATTAAATAGAAATGATTGGTATGCTTGAACATAAAATCGTCGTAGTGGTAATGGAACTGCATGTATTGCTTTTTGTGCATCATTATTCAAAATCATCTCTTCAAGTACAATTCTTTCAATATCCATTTGTGGAGGAACTTGAGACAAGTATTTTTTGTAGTTTGATGGGTCTGCGAGTTTTTCTCGAATCTCAGTATTTTCTTTAGAATCATAGGTTGAGGTAAAAGAGAGAATCAAATTTACTGCGTTTTTGAAATTACGCTGTAAAAGCGCCTTTCCAATTAGATGAGTAACAGGCCTTTTAGAGCCAAATCTCTGATAACCATAAAAATTTAGAATTTTATCATGTTCAGTAAAATTATCTAGTTTACCACAGTCAGAAATTTTAATGCTAAAATGATTACCAATCATTATCTTTTTTTGATAATCGGTTTTTTTACATGTCCGATTTTTTCAATAGAGTATTTTTCAGATGAATAATTTTCAATAGATTTGTTTTTACTATCAGAGCAAACAAATTGTTCAGTAACTGCAGAAGCATCCTTTAATCCAAGTGCCTTTAATCGAATTCCTGTTTTTCTGAAAATATCAGCAAGTGCATGATTGGTATCTATCTTTCTCTTCTTTAGTTTGTAGACAGCATAGCCATCTTGAGAGGTAATTGATTTTAGTGATTTATCAGAGATTACTTCGTCTACTTTAAAATTTTCAGCTTCATCTCTAATTCGTCCACCAATTCCATTAAATTTTGTACTATAAACTGAGATTCCTATTTGGGAATCTATTTTTGGTATCACGGTAATATTGTCACTGTAACAAATTTACTAATTGAAATATCTTCAATTTGAGAACCTAGTAAGACTTTGTATGTTCCAATGGCTGCATCATCAGATGCAGAAATTATTACATCTACAGTTTTTAGAAGAATATAGTTGAAAAGAGTGAGATGCACTTGTAACATCTAAAAAGGTTGCAGAGTCAGACAGTATCAAAGACATATTCTCAGTGATAGTACTTTGTGGAGTTATGGTTAAAGATAATGTCTTTGATTCGCCAGGGATTAGTGAGATTTCTTGTGTATCAAGTGTTACTTCAAATGGTAAAGGTACCGAAGTATCAACTACTCCAATGTTATTTTCTACCCATTCAGTAAACCAGATTTTATCTTTGTAAATAGCAAAGTCAAATACTTGGGCCAATCCACAATCAGAGCCAACTCCACAGTCACCCCACATAGGATTTTTTGATGGAATTAGATATTCAACTAGAGAGCCAGATTTTGGATCTAAAACTGCAATACTATTTGCAGTTTGTTCGTTAAAGACTAGTTGTCCTAATGAATTAGTTTCAATCCAATACGGTCTGGATATTGGAGTTTTAATCACTCCAGTCGAGTTTCCATATGTGGATACTTTAGGATCAGATGTTGGGATAAGATATGAAT
>JAAUVF010000089.1 GCA_012030815.1 Nanobdellota archaeon
TAAAGCAAGTAAACTTCTAGAGCAATCATATTCAGATATTGGTTCTAAAAGTTCTGAAGAATTATTTTCTATCATCAAACTTGCAGTTTCAAAGTCTTTATTTCTAAGAGAAAATTTAGGAAAAAACTCTTCACAATTTGAGATTAAGTGCAAAAATCCAAAAGTATGTTTTCTTTCTTTAGATACATTTTCAATTGCATCTCTAAAGTAGGTTGCAGTTAGTGGATCAATATACAACATCGAAGTCTTTTTCCCAAAATCTGTTGCAGCGTATCTTTCACCTTTTTTAATGATTAAAAATGCATTTGTTAAAAATCGTAAGGAGATGTCAATTGCAAATTTTATTGTTGGTTTTCTTGATTGTACTCCACCTAATGTTTGCAAAAAAAAGTCCAAAATATTTTCTTTTTTAATCCCAGGATTAGTTACAATTACACTTAAGACATGTGTTCGTAATGATTTATCATCAGTGATTTTTGATAAAATCGGTTCAGGTTCTCCATGAATATAATATTCCATTAGATCGTCACTATTTCCATTTCCAACAATAATTGATTCACCATAATCATCATACTGTGGTCTTCCAGCTCTTCCACAAAGTTGTTTGTACTCTAAAATACTAATTGGTCTGTTTGCACCAACTTTTGCATTATATCGATTAATATTAGATATAACCACTCTCCTTGCAGGAAGATTAACACCTGCAGCTAATGTTGGAGTGGAAGATAATAGTTTGATCGTGCCTTTACGAAATTCAGTTTCTATTGTTTGTCTACAATTTTGATTTAATCCAGCATGATGAAATGCAACTGCCTTTTTTTATCAATGTTGCAAGTATCTTTACTAATTCAGTATGTTCATTATTTGAAAGTATTTTTTTTGAAATTTTTTCCAATTCTTCTGATTCATTTTTTCTAAAAATTGGGAAACAATATCAGCCGCTTTTGTTGCAAGTGCTTTTGAACGAGTTCTAGTTTCTGCAAAAACTAATGATTGTCCTCCATCCTTTACGGATTGGACGCCTAAATCAATTGGAATTCCACGAATGCTAGGCTCAACTTCAAATTTTTTACCGTCATTCATTATTACTCCTCCTGCATCGTATACTCCTTCAGATAGAGGTACAGGTCGCCAGTCATTTTTAACCAGTTTGCAATCAAGCCAATTTGCAAGTTCGTCAGAATTTGTTATTGTTGCACTAAGACCTAGAATCTGTGGTTTAGATTCTAATAGTTTTAGTTTTGTTAGAATCATCTCTAGTGTAGGTCCTCTACTTTCATCTCCAATAAGATGAATTTCATCTGCAATAACTAATCCAATCTCATCAACCCATTCAGCACCATGTCTAATTATAGAATCCATTTTCTCATTTGTTAGAACTAGTACATTGTTTTTTCCAGATTTTTTCAATGTTTTCAAAATCACCAGTAGAAATTCCCACCTTGATTTTTTTTCCTAAATCAATTTTTTCTAGTTTTTTAAATTCTGTAAATTTTTCAGAAGCTAACGCTCTTAATGGACTGAGATAAATAACTTTACCAGTATTTTTTGAAATGTAGTTAAGCATACAAAGTATTGCAGTTAGAGTTTTTCCACTTGCAGTAGGTGCAGAGACTAAAACGCTTTTTCCATCAAGAAGTCCAGCATCAATACAATCTGCTTGTGGTGGATATAATTTAGAAAAGCCTTCAGTCAATAAAAAATCAATTGCGGGTTTAGGAAGATCTAGTTTTTCTATTTTCATACTCGGTTATAATGACCGGGTTTTGATTCATAAATAGATGCTTCGCGGAGCATTCTTCGAATATAGTTTCGTGCTTCCTCTTCAGTGAATTTTTCTGTCTTTTCTAGTTCTTTTACAAATGCTCTTTCTTCAACTGCAACTTTATTGTCTCCTTCCATTGATTTTAAAACATCCATGAATAACTGCATCTTTGATACTTCACTTCTTGGTCTTCCTTGTAAAACTCCAAGATCTACTTTACCAGTATTAACATCAACTCCGGCATCCTGAAGCATGCTTTGAATCAGGAATATAGCTCGTTCAGCATCCTCTTCTTCTACTTTATCTTTCATTAGTAATCTGGCCCTGGCAGTGGAAAGTCGAATAATTCCCTCCAGTTGTCTAGGTGTTACTGTAATCATTTCTTCAGATTCTACATTTCTCATTTGGAGATAATAGTCTAAGATTTTTTCTTCTGCTTCTTTTGTTAAATCAGGACTGGATCTTTTTGCATATGAAAGATATTTCGTTAGAAGATCCACATCGATTACAGAGCGCTTGTCAGTTCCCTGAGGCGTATGTAATTCAATTATGTGTCTTGCAATTTTTTCATCTTTTTCTCTTCCAGGAATATCACGTACTACAAAAATCAAGTCAAATCTTGTCAATAATGGAATTGGTAAATTTACATTTTCTGTTATATTTTTGAATGGATCATATTTTCCATACATAGGGTTTGCAGCAGCTAAAATTGATGTTCTTGCATTCAAAGTAGCAACAATACCACCTTTTGCAATACTTGCAGATTGTTGCTCCATTACTTCATGCAATGCACTTCGGTCTTCTGGTTTCATCTTATCAAATTCATCAATACATACAAGACCTTGATCTCCAAGTACAACTGCTCCTGCTTCTAACATCATAATTCCTGTTTTATCACGTACTACAGCTGCTGTAAGACCAGCGGCAGTTGAACCTCTACCTGATGTGTATAATCCTCTTGGAGCTATTCTTGCACAAAATTTTAACATCTCACTTTTTGCAGTACCAGGATCACCAACAAGAAATACGTTAATGTCACCTCTGATTTTACTTCCATCTCCAAGTAATCTTTGAGTTGAACCAACAATCAATAGTAAAATAGCTTCTTTAATCAGAGATTGTCCTTGTATATGTGGCGCAAAAGAATCAATTAGTCTCTGATAAATATTAGGACTTTGTCCCAGTGTTTTTATCATTTTTTCATCTTCTGGAGATACTTCTTCACGTTCTATTTTACGAGAAGTTTTAGATCCTCGACCTCCCAAAAATTCGATGTTATTACCCTCTATTCGTAATCGATATAATCCGCTATGTCCTCGAGTTATTCCTGCAACAGATTCTTGCTCTACTCTTACTATTCCCGTTAGAATAATCCTATCACCTGGCCTTGCATTATCTACAAGATCCTGCCTAATTGTTACATCAATGTAATGAGGTAGTTGACCAGGGGGAAGATCTTCAGGCAGCTCCTGTAATCTGAGAATTTGAAAGTCTATGAATTTACTAGCTTCTGGTTTTAATTCAAAATCTCGATGTTTACAACTTGGATTATCACATACTATTGGAATTTTTACATCCATTCCTTTAAGTTGAATTACTTTGGTTTGATGTTCATCAGGACATACAAAGACTAGCTCTTTTGCAAGTGGTTTTACTTCTGAAGCTCTAACGACCATTCCGGAAACACTAGAAATATTTCCAATAGTTTCAGCATTAATTTGTCTTAGACTTCTTTGAAGTGGATAATTTACTAGTCTTACACGAACTTCATCTTTGATTTTTTCAGCATAATCTGGAAATCTTGTTTGTAATGCTTCTTTTATTGCTCTTGAAAATGCATTTAGAACTCTATCAGGATCTGTTGAAAAAATAAGCTCAATTTGAGGTTCTATTACGAGATCATTATAATCAACTATAATGAATTTTGCATTCTTTGGCATCATTTCGTCAATTTGTTCTACATACTTGTAACTTCCAAATTTGTCCTTGAACCTTGTAAGAAATTCTTTTACTTTATCAGATAATGCAGAATCAGTAAAAGTACTAGTTTGAACTCTGCTCATTTAAGTCTCCTCGTATTTGTTTTTCAAATTCAATACTATTATCATGAATTGTTTTAAAGAAGATATTTTCTTCGATGGTTAGTTTGTTATATAATTCAGAATTAAGTTTTGTTGAATCTGCAATCTTTACAAGTTTTCCTCGTCTCATTCGGAATAATTCTAACATCATACTTTCAACATGATTAAAATCATCACGATTCAAGTCTTTCATTGATTCTTTTAATTTAATGTAAAAAATTTTTCGAATTTTTCGAAAATACTTAGCATCAATCCTAGTTGTGTAATTAAGATTGAATTTCCAACGCCATTATCCTAGTCCCTATGTCAACTCTGGTCATTGTCGAATCTCCTACTAAGGCCAAAACCATTCGTAAGTTTTTGCCTTCAGATTACGTGGTCGAGGCCTCTATGGGCCATGTGCGGGATTTACCTTCCTCTGCGGATGAAATTCCTGCTGCCCACAAAGGTAAAAAATGGTCTAATCTGGGAGTTAATGTAGAGAATGGGTTTGAACCCCTTTACGTCATTCCTAAGAGTAAGAAAAAAATTGTTACGGAACTACGTAAAGCCATTAAGGATGCGGATGAGTTAATTCTGGCGACTGACGAAGACCGAGAAGGGGAAAGTATTAGTTGGCATTTGTTACAATTGCTTAAGCCCAAAATTCCCACTAAGCGATGGTATTCCATGAGATTACCCCCACAGCCATTCGGGAGGCGTTGGATAATTGTCGGGAAATTAATACGGATTTAGTCCATGCCCAGGAAACCCGTCGCATTCTCGATCGCTTAGTGGGCTATACCCTTTCCCCTTTGCTATGGAAAAAAATTGCGTGGGGTCTGTCCGCCGGTCGAGTACAGTCGGTGGCGGTGCGGCTATTGGTAAGAAGAGAAAGGGAACGTCAGGTATTTAAATCGTCGGATTATTGGGATTTAAAAGCTGAATTAAGCCATGGTAAAAGTAAAGTTTTTGAGGCTAAGTTAGCATTACTAGATGGCAAAAAATTGGCCACCGGTAATGATTTTGATGGCAATACTGGCCAGTTAAAAGCTGGAAAACAAGTAGTAGTCCTCAACGAGGTTGAAGCGATCGCGTTAAAGGACAAACTCAAGGAAGAACCATGGACGGTGAGTGCGATCGAGGAAAAAGCGACTACCCGTAACCATCGCCTCCCTTTACCACCTCGACCCTACAACAGGAAGCTAACCGGAAATTAGGGCTA
>JAAUVF010000090.1 GCA_012030815.1 Nanobdellota archaeon
TCGCTGGTGCAGCCGTTTATTCTGCGCCGCCTCAAAACCGACCAGCAGCATCATTCAGGATCTGCCTGAAAAGCAAGAGATGACGGTATTTTGCGGCCTGTCGGCAGAGCAAGCTTCGATCTATCAGCATCTTGTCGAGCAGTCGCTGGTGGAAATTGAGTCAGCAGAGGGCATCCAGCAGCGGGGGATGATTTTGGCGCTGCTCACCAAGCTGAAGCAGGTTTGCAATCATCCTGCCCAATATCTCCACGAAGCGTCTTTGGCGACGACTGAGTTAAGTCGGCGAAGCTTCAGCGACTTCAGGAGATGCTGGAAGAACTTATGGCTGAGGGCGATCGCGCTCTAATCTTCACGCAGTTTGCAGAATGGGGGAAGCTGCTGCAAAGTCATTTAGAACAGCAGTTTGGTCGAGAGGTTCTGTTTCTCTATGGCAGCACTCCCAAAAAGAAGCGGGAGGAAATGGTGGCTCGATTCCAACATGACCCCCAAGGGCCACGTTTGTTTATTTTGTCCCTCAAAGCTGGGGGGGTGGGCTTAAATCTGACCCGTGCCAATCATGTGTTTCACTTTGATCGATGGTGGAATCCTGCCGTGGAAAATCAGGCGACGGATCGAGTGTTTCGGATTGGTCAAACCAAAAATGTGCAGGTGCATAAGTTTGTCTGTACTGGAACACTGGAGGAAAAGATTCACGATCAACTGGAAAGCAAGAAAGCCCTGGCCGATCAAGTGGTCGGGGGTGGTGAAAATTGGCTGACCAAACTGGATACAGATCAACTCCGCAATCTGCTGATGCTGGATCGGTCGGCCGTGATTGAAGATGAGTTAGCCCGGGGGAGCAATTGTTAGGCATACGGTGTTCAAACGAAAGTATGCAACCTAAACCCCCCATTTTAGTTAGTTCGGGTGGAAATTTTCTGCCTAAATCCCTGGCATTTTAGTCAAACATAGGCTTACAAGCCTTACGCGATATGACTTGTATCGATCAAATACTGAAAATATTTAGACGGAAATATGGAGACTATGGAGGAGCAGCAAATACAGCCAACCCAATAGATTACCAACTGCCTGGTGAATATCCATTGCCTTCGTTGCCACAATTTGATCAACTCGCACGAACACAACATCAGCCTGTATTATATAAACATATTTATTATTTTATGATATAATTAAACAAATTTACATAAATTAATAATTTATCTTAAATAATAATTTCCTAATTATACTATTATGGCAGTAGCATATGTTTTGATCAATTGTGATCTTGGGAAAGAAGAATTTGTAATTGAACATCTCAAACATCTTGATTCAGTTAAAGAAGTACAAGGAACGTTTGGGGCGTATGATATTCTTGCAAAAATGGAACATGTTGAAAAAGAAAAATTGCGTGAGATGATCATTTGGAGTATTCGAAAAATGGAACATATACGTTCTACATTGACTCTTGTTGGAATAGAGGGTCAAAACTAGAAATGTCCAAAGCATATGTCTTGCTATCTAATGAATCTGGAGCCGAAGATTCTGTTTTATCATATTTGAATAATATTGAAAGCGTAAAAGAGGCGCATGGTACGTTTGGGTCATATGATATTTTAACAAAACTTGAGTCCTGCGATGAACAAAAAATTCAAGATGACATTTCTCATGGTATTAGAAAAATAAAAAAAATATTATCAACTCTAACATTACATGTAAATGAAAAACAAAGTTTTAAAAAAATAACCCAAAGTGAAAAAGAAATTTTAGAGAAATATATGGCGCAAGCTTTTGTAATCCTTCACTGCAGTAAATCGCAAGAATCATCAATTTTACAGGAATTAGAAAAAGTTTCTGAAGTAATAGAAGCTGATAATCTTGTTGGTTCTTTTGAAATTATTTGTAAACTCGCTGCTCCTACCTATAATGAAATTTCAGACATTATTAGTAAGAAAATAAGAAAAATTCCAAACATAAAATCTACTATTACCCTAAATGTAGTAGGTAATCAGGGTTTTAGTAAATAATAGCGAAAAAATTCGATCTAAATGAAGGGGTTTTTAGTTCATTGCTTTTGAAAATTCTTCAATAATTTTTGTCCAATTTTTTGCTTTTATTATCCCGCTTGCAACTAAAATTCCTTTAGAGCCTAATTCTAAGGCTTTTTCAACATCATGCCCTGACACAATACCTGCACCGCACAGCAACTTTGTTTTATTGTTTGCCCTCTTTACTGCCTCTGCAGCTTTGATGATTATTTCTGGTTTTTCGTTTGATACTGCCTTGCCTGAACCAATAAGTTCTGGTGGTTCAATTGCAATATAATCTGGATTTAATTTTACATATTTTTTACTTCACTTACATCTTTTACACATACTACTGATATCATTTTTAACTCACGAAGTTTTAAAACAAGTTTTGTTATGTCCTCACTTGAAATTCTATGCTCACTATGATTAATTAATGACCCACTAACTTTGGATTTTTTTAATAGTTCTGGAATTACAAAACCTGTCGTGCTTCCAATTTTTGAATTATCTATATGCTGTGCAAAAATTGGAATTGTGCTATTCGATATTAATCCAATCAGGTGCTGTGGTGGTGCAATTGCTATTTTTATTTTATATATTTTTGAAATTTTTTCTGTAATATTGACCAATTCTAAAATTTTATTTCCTGCAATCTCATCATAGTTTTTACAATTTATTATAAACAACATATTTGGTATGTGTGCATATTTTATAATCTATTGTAAGTAAATTTGAGGCTAATTATGGTATTTGATAATTTTAGATGCTAATCTCTATTTGACTAAAAACAGATTGTTAATATTCCTGAAACCTAATGACGTTATATTTTCAATCTTTTTTTAAAAATATGCCAATTTATTTAGTTATCAAATCATTATAAGGCAAATTTACTTTCATAAAATCGATGAATCTTGAGAAAGTATGGCTACGATATTTAGTTTTCATATTGATTGGTATAATCATTTTATCTATAACGCTATTTAGTTATGTTCAATATCTTGATACAAAATACCAACTAATTGAAGATGATAGAGAGCTAACTAAAGACAGAATCCAATATAATCTAGATGTTCAAGAGCAAAAAATTAATTTAATTGGTAAATCCATTAGAGGTCTTTATCTTGATTCTAATTTTGATGTTAATAATGAACATGAACAATTTATGAATGGAATACTGAGATCTGTTCCTGAAATAAAAAAATATTTTTATTCTTAATGGAAATAAAATAATTGGTTCATACCCTGAAAAGAATTTGACAGGGGTTGATATTGTAGATGTTTTTAAGATAATGTCTGATAATCCAAATCGTTACAATATTGAACTAATAGAATTTTCAATCAATGATGAGATAACTGTGTTGATTGATGTTCCATTTGAATATTTGAACATAGAACAAACCATTAATCAGAAATATTTTAAATTATTAATATATGCACAGGATAAAACAATTATTCCATTTCAGTTAGAACGAAATGGTAACGAAATTCTAACTGAAAATATTGAATTTACAAATCAACAACTTGATGATATTATTTATGTACAAAAAAATACTACTTTGTATGCCTTTATGGATCATAGGCCAATTAATTTAGAGTATGTATTGTGGTATCCTTCATTAGCAGAATCTTTCCAATATTTTGAAGTTATAGCAATCGTTGTTGGGATTTTTCTATCTGGAATTTTCCCTATTTTGTTTATTAGGGCTGAGCGATTAAGTAATTTTCTACAGCATAAAACCATTCAGTTACAAGATATTAACAATGACATGAAAATGTCAAATGATATTTTAAAACAAACTCAAAGACTACTCTTAAAATCTAAAGAAAAATTTCAGAATTTCTACAATGTTTCACCATATGCTACTTTTATTATTGATAATGATAAAAAAATAGAATCTTACAATGAAAAATTTCAACATATGTTTCAGTATGGAATAAATGAACTAGTAGGTCATCCATTTACATCAATTGTTTCGGATAAAGGGGAAAAAAACGTAGAAAAATATTTTAGTGATCTAGAAGAATCTGGTAAGATCACTGACCAAGAAAATTGGTTAAAGAGAAAAGATGGAACCGAATTTCCTGTACTTTTTAGTAGTGTACGTATTCAGGATAATTCTGATAAACATAATGGATATCTGTGCATTATACTGGACCAATCAGAAGCATATCAAATAAAAGAATTAGAGCAAAATATAATGCATTATTGCAAGAACAGCTTATTACATTAAAAAAATCTGAAAAACAAAAAGATGAGTTTGCATCCATGGTATCTCATGAGCTGAAAACTCCATTATTTCCAATAAAATTTCATGCAAAATGGTACGTGATCCTGATTTTGGAGAATTAAATGAACAACAAAAAGAATCCCTAAATCAAATTTACTATAATGCAGAAAGACTTGAAACAATTATTGATGATCTTTTAGATTCACAAAGAATTGAATTACATACAATGAAATTCAAATTTTCAGAGATTGGTCTATCTAAAATAATGGATGAAATATATCATCAAAATAAAATTTACATGCAAGATAAAAATATCTTATTTACCAATGTATCTTCTGATGATGTTAAATTCAAAAGTGATCCTAGTAGATTAAGTCAAGTTTTTACAAATTTGATAAAAAACTCTGTTGATTTTGTGCCTGATGAAGATGGAAAAATTGAGATTGGTGCCACTAAAGAAAATAATTCGATTTTATTTTATGTAAAAGATAATGGCGTAGGAATTTCAAAAGAAGAACAAAAACAGCTATTTCATAAATTTTATCAAACTGACACATCTGTAACCCGAAAGCATGGGGGCACTGGTTTAGGATTATCCATCTGTAAAGGAATTGTTGATCATTTAGGTGGAAAAATTTGGATTGAAAGTATGCCAAAAACAGGAACGACTGTTTTATTAGCATACCTATTTCTCTCTAGATATTTTTACTTACACTTAAAAAGCATAATGCATCATATGGTATGAATTGAATGTTCTTGTGATAGAGGATAACAAAAGTATTCGTGATATGCTTTGCGCATACATTAAT
>JAAUVF010000091.1 GCA_012030815.1 Nanobdellota archaeon
CTGACTATCAGACATTAGCTGAATCAAGAGATCTAGAAGAATTAATGACTAGAGTAAAAAATACGATTTACGGTGATTCTGTAACTGAAGTTCAAAAACCATATACATCGCATGCGATTGAATCTGCCCTAAGAGCACATTTAGCAGATACACATTATTCTATTGCAAAGACAGCAGGAGATTCAGACATTCTAGATGCCTATTACATGAAATTCATTATTTCAAATTTAAAAATAATTCTCAAAGGTAAAGTTCTAGGAAAATCCCAAGAAGAGATTGAAGATAACATAAATCTGCATGCTGAAGAACTAATCAAACAAAGAGACATAATCATAAAAGCTCTTGTATCTAAAGGGTTAGAAGAAGCAGTTGCAAGTTTGAATTCCACACAATTTGGTGAGGAAATTGCAAAAGCATCTGCACTTTACAATGAGAAAAAAATATCCAAATCTTTGATACGTATTTTGATAAAATTTTATATCAACAACTAGGTCGTGCTGTAAAAAACAGTAGAGATAGAGATGTCATTAAATTAGTTGGAATGGATATTGATTTTTACAACATACTTAGTATTCTAAGAGGAAAGTTTTGGGGGTTAGAAGAAGCCCAGATTCAGGATTTGATCGTTGCTCAAACTCCTACTGTACCAAGAGAGTTGCTAGGAAGAATGATGACTGCTTCAACAGTAAGAGATGCATTCAATGAATTGTCCAATACAAAATACAAAAGTTTGATTCCTCAAACTGAAAATCAATTAGATGCAGTCTCTCAATTTGAAAGAGCATTTGAAATGTCACTATATCATGCATCGGCTAGATCTTTTACAAAGATGTTTAGTTTTGCAACAATTATAGGAATTACTAAATTAACTGCATTTGAAGTCAGAAATTTGGCAGCTATTGCATTTGCAGTTGAACAAAAAATACCAACAGAAATTACAATGTCAAAATTAATTCTTAAAGAAGAATAAGATGATCAGATTCCCAAAGAAAAAAATAGAAATTTCTACAGAAACTACAATCAATATTGTTTGGGTAAGCACGTTTTTAGCCATGATTTTATCATTACCACCTTTAGGACTATTTCTTGGGATCTATTTTCTAACAGGGGATATCCTTATCGGAGCAGTTCTAGGCTTTGGAACTCATTTTATAATATTAGCATTTTCAAGCAAAATTTCAAAATTATTGACCAATATTATGAGTTAATCTATAAGGATGGATTTGTTAGGTGATTTATCATGATGGGAGATAGAGACTATAGAAGTGTTATAAAAAATGCAGTGGATTCTATTGGAAGAGAATTAGAAACTCAGATAGATGCAAAAGACGTCAAAACTATTCATCTCAAAGAAGTGGTCCAATGTCTAAGGCGCTCATATTATGATAGGGTAGATTCAAAGGAGGTTGAAAGACGAGGTTTTAATGAACTCCTTACTGGCTTGCTTCGAAAATTACAATATGGTAGTGACCCAAAAGAATTTGCAATTGATGATATTAAATTAAAAGGCCATGCAGATATGATTGCAGATGATTCAATTATTTTATTTAGGCCTACAAATACCATAATAGAAGTACCTCTAGCAAATGATTTACTTTACCTAAATGCCTGTATGTGGATTTACGGTAAAACAGATGGAGTAATCATCTACATTACTGGAAATAGAGAGGAGATCATGTTCTCATTAACTCGAGATAAAAAATGTTTGAAGAAGTTATTAGAAGAGTAAGAGTTCTAAATGATCTTCTTAAAGAACAAAAGACTCCAATTTTAGAACCATCTACAGATTGTACTGATTGCCAATACTATCAGAGATGTTTCATTACAAAGAAAAATACCAAACATGTGTCATTAGCTGAAATGCTAGGTCTAGGTAAAGACTAGTAAGATAAATGAAAAATATTGTAAAGGAATAACTTCCTTTGATTAGTCTAGTGGTTCAGGATGTCCTTTACCACGAAGTGCAAAACACACAACTGCGAGTGCGATTGCTACTCCTACTGCTGAGCCAAATGCGGCCATTCCTGCTTCTGCCATTTAATGAAAAAAGACTTTAGGAGCTTTTATAACTTTGCCAATATTTTTTATCTAAAAACAAATTATCATAATTTTTAATTTTTATGATACTATTATCAAATTATCGATTTATTTATTTAGTAAATTCAAAATGAAGTTCATTTTCGTGTCCACTAGTCATTGAACTTAGATTGTAGAAAAGATCACCAGTAACTCGCCATTTTGCATTATTATTTTCAAGAGCAGACCATAATTCGGGAGTAGTACCAGTATTTCTTAATATTATTTTGTCTTTTAGAATAATTGAATTTTCAGCAAGTAGTACATAGTAATCAGAACCAAACTCAACCATTCCTTCTGGCCTACTACCGATTTGACCACCAGAGATTTGTTTTTGATCAGAATGTCCAGTCTCAAATAGTTGATAGTCCATAACTTGTACAATTACAGAGTTAGAATTAGGATTACTAACTTTGAATTCGATCTCTATTAGAGCAGCTCTTTCAGTGACTTCTGTTATTGAAATATTGCTTAATTCAATAGACAGGGGGTGTGCTGTAGCAGATACTGTTTCTTGTTCTTTCTCTTGATCAGTTTTTTCTGTTGTGCTACCAATAGGTGCTGAACCAGTCAAAAGAATCATTCCCAAAGCTGCAGCTAGTGCAATAACTGCTACAAAAACAAAGATTTTAGAATTCAATGAATTAATTAATTTTTTACATATCTTAAATGTTGAGATAGTTATTATAATATTGAAGAATGAAATAAGGCATGCAGTATTTTCAAGCAGTTCAACAAGGAAAGCAGAGAGCTAGTAAATCACAAATGAAAATGTTTGATGTTGCTGGATTTGGAATGTTAACATTAACTACAAAAAAAATTAATGGTGTTTTCTTCCCAGTTGGAGAAGAAGATTTTGTAGCAGTTATTAATTCGCCTGAAGGATATGTTGCGATATTGTCAGATAAAGATGGATTTACAAAGGCTCAATCAAAGGCAGTTGAAAAACAGAAGCGCTATCAATTTACAAGAAATTAAGAGAATCAGGAATTCCAGAATATCCTGAAACCAAAATTCAGATTTGGTCAGAGAGTAGGCCAACGGTACAAAACGAGATTTCAGAGTAATTATTTAGAGGATAGAATTATCTCAGTTCCAACATCTCCACCTTTGATTGCTTTTTCAAGGGTTTTGATGTCAGCTTTTATTATTCGTGTTTTTATTTTAGAGCGCTCGATGATTTTTAGAGCTACGATATCCATTAAATCGTAACCTCCTGCAACAGAATCTTCATGAACAAGCATATTTTTTAAATTCTTAAGTTCAATTCGTTTGAATTTTTTAGCATTTTTAAATTTGTTAGGATCCATATCATAAACTCCTTCAACATCAGTAGCATTAAGAAATTGCTCTGCATTGATTTTTCAGCGATAAGAGCTGCAGTACCATTAGTGCTTTGTCCAGGATGTAAACCACCTGTAACTACGATTAATCCATCATCAACTGCATGTCTTACTTCTTGTAATGTTGTAGGGGGATGAGAGTACGCTTTATTTTTTAGAGCATAAATCAAAAGTTTTGCATTTAGTCTAGATATTTCAATTCCAAGTTCATCTAATGTAGATTCATCAGCTCCTGAAGATCTTGCATGAGTAATGTAATGTCTTGCGATATTTCCCCCACCTGCAATAATTATTGGTTGACAGATCTTGCTAATTTTAACTAGAAATGAGGCATAATCTTTTAGTATTTTTGCATTATCCATACCAAAAATACGGCCTGAAAGTTTTATCACAATTCTTTTCTTCATTATTTTAAACCACCGAGGATTGATTTTGCGGCAATTTCAACTTTTTTTCTGTTCTTTTGATGGGTGTATATTCTAAGAATATTCATAAAACCAGATATTGCTGAAACTACAGGAATTTGAGATATCGGCATTTCTTGAGCAGTTGATTTTCCGTTCTCGTTTGTAATTAAAATGATATGTTTTGATTCATTTTTGGATGGAGCCAAAGGAATTGACGGAGTAACTGAGCTATCTACAAAAATTTCGTTTTCTTCAATTTTAGATTTTTTGGATATTGCGGTTCTTAATTCGGTGGTTTTTAGATTTACCTAAAACAGTTCTACTAGTGAGAATTCGTTCGTATACACATTTTAACAATTTTCTATTTTGATAGTCTTCTGCAAATTGCCTGGCACGTTTTAATTTAGAAGATTTTGATGTGATAAGTGTAGATAAAACGTATTCATCGGTAAGTTTGACAAATTCTTTAGTGTTAAATGAGGTAAAACCAAACTCATCATCAGATAATCGCAAAGCTTCTAAAAGCATAACTTCAGCAGCTCTTACTGTTTTATGAAAATAGACAGCCTTGAACATCTGATAGCGGGAATGCATCATAGATTCAAAAGAATACAATGCTGATCTTTCAAGAGCAAGTTTTTTCTTGTATACATCTAATGATTGTGTTATTCTTTTGTGATCAATTTGTGCGTGTTCTGCACCAGTAAAATATCCATCTCTTAACAAATAATCCATCATATCAGCACTTAGTGCTCCTGAAATGATCTCATTCATGTATTGTAATTTTGAATCTCCAAACGCAATTTTTGTGACAAGCTTTTTGTCATATCCATTTTTTGATAATATATCACCAATTTCAGATTTTAAAATAATTTCTTTGCCGAAATCTTCATGGGAGAATTTTTTTTGTTGTATAATCTCCTCAAAAAGATGTGAAAAAGGCCCATGACCAATGTCATGTAAAAGACCTGCAAGTCTCAGAATATCAATGTCATCAGATTTTAAAATTCCTTTTTCATTTAAAGCCTGACCAGCTTGACTTGCAATATGCATAACACCCAAAGAATGTTCAAATCTAGTATGTTGAGCTGCAGGATATGTTAAATGAGCGCCAGAGAGCTGACGTATTCGTCTTAATCTTTGAAATATAGGATTATCAATTATTTTTAATTCATGATCATATA
>JAAUVF010000092.1 GCA_012030815.1 Nanobdellota archaeon
CAACTGTTACCATTAAGAAAAGCACTCAAAGGACAAGTAGAATTTGTTTGTGTCAAAGACAGAGTTGCACAAAAAGCATTAGAAAAATCAGACATTCCTGGAATCAAAGGAATCTCAGATGAACTAGTAGGTCAGTGTCTTTTCATATTTACAAACATGTCACCATTCAAACTAAACGTATTACTTGCCAAAAACAAAATCATGATGGCAGCAAGAGGTGGAGACATTGCAAGTATCGATATTGTAGTACCTGCAAAAAACACAGGAATTGCACCAGGTCCAATGCTTACAGAATTCAAAGAAGCAGGCATTCCAACAAAGATTGATCAAGGTACAATTTGGATTGCAAAAGACTCTACCCCAGTAAAGAAGGGTGGCGTGATTAATGAAAAATTAGCAGTATTGCTAGGCAAATTAGATATCAAACCAGTAGAAGCTGGAATTTCACTTTACACAGCATTAGAAGAGGGTCTAAAATATGCAGCAGACGAGATGATCATTGATGTCGAGAAGATAAGAAATGCATTTGCTCAATATCACCAAGAAGCAGTATCACTATCAATTGAGGCAGCATATATCACTCCAGAAAATATTAACCAAATTATTAGCAAGGCATCTCAACATGCTCGTTCACTATCAATTGAATCAGGATTCATGACAAGTGAAACCAAAGAACAGATTTTGCAAAAAGCGGATGCTCAAGCAAAAGGTCTTGCATCTAAAGCTAAAGACTATACCCCAGCTTAATTTTAAATTCCTTTAACTTTAGGTAGATTCCAATTATACTTCATTGCAATTAATCGCAAGGTTGTGGTTAGTACCAGCCCTACAATTGTTGCAGAGTATAATTCACCTCCAAAGTACAACATGAAATAAAATACCAAAATTCCGATAAAGCTTGCAGATACATAAAACTCCTTTACAAACACTATTGGGACTTGGGTGACAAACACATCTCGAAGTATTCCACCACCAACTGCAGTTAATACTCCTGCAAGCATTATTGCAAGAAGATTCAATCCAACTAGATTATATGCAAATGTAGCTCCAATTATTGAAAATACGCCTAGTCCAATGGCATCAAACTTCAAAAACAAATTCCAATGTTTTTTGAGGTGAGTATACGAAAAAAAGATAACAAGACCAGAAGATATAGTGATAACAACATATGCAGGATCTGACAATGCATTTGGAAACTGCCCCCATTACAACATCTCTGATTACACCTCCTGCTACGCCTGTAATTGTAGCTAAAAGCAAGACTCCAACAATATCGGACTTGTTTTCAATTGCCTTAAAGGCCCCAGTTACTGCAAAAGCCATGGTACCAAACAGATCTAAAATGTAGATAAACACATGAGCAGGAATTGAAAAATCAACCAATCAAGATAAAAACAAAATAATTGTTAATTAACATTGATATAAAAAATCAAAATTAAATTGAAAAAATAATAGTTGTTTATCCAAATAGTGAAGATAGACCTTCCATTGCGGCTTCTTCATTTTTACTGGTATCAACTGGTGCTTCTTTCTTTGCTTCACCTGCTGCTGCGGCTGCCGGAGCGGCTGCTGCTGCTACTGCTACAGGTGCGGCTTTGATTGCTTCTTCGATGTTAACATCAGCCAATGCTGCAACTAATGCTTTTACTTGAGCATCATTTACTGCAGCGCCAGATGCTTTTACAACTGAGCTGATGTTTGCCTCATTAACTTCTTTTTGTAGCTTGTGAAGAAGTAAAGCAGCATAAACGTATTCCATTGTATCGAGATTTTCTTAGGGCATAATATAAAACTATGGTGGAGTTATGCCTGAAATTTGAAAATTCTAGTTTAGAATTTTTAGACTTCTACAAACAGAGTAAAGAGTTCTTTTCAGATTTTTATCTACTAGTGTATCCATTCTATGTTTTAAGACGCGTTTAGATTCATCTCTTTCAGGACCTGGTGGTAATGATAATACATTATTGATAAATTCAGGAAGGGTTTCTCGAATCCATCCATCTAAAATTGCATAAACTTTTGGCGGAATTAAATCACATTTGTCCTTATCAAGATCTAAGACTTCGGCATAGTTTTCGTGTTCTACTCTATACACTAGAGCCAATACCACATTATCAGGTGTAGGATGCTCTAAAATTTCAGATGAGCGTTCACCTGTTTTTCCCTGAGCGATTTTATTTTTTAGTCCAACAGGATTAACAATAACTCCATTAACGCCGACTTTTCTGCCATCAACGCCAGTCACTACTCCAAAGATAAAATCATAGTATTCGCCATTTTTCTTTGTAGAGAAAACATGGACTCCTTCTCGTAGTGCTGGTTTTCTCTTAAACATGATTGCCATGATTTTGCCAGTTTATTTAATGTATTATTAATCGACAATTCTTAATATTGGACAAATAGAAGTTCATCGTTGGATAAAAAAGAAATCCTAAAGGAGTTTTCATCTGACCCAGATAGATACTACAAAGTCAAGCTATTTCAAGAACAGGGATTTGTTAGAAAATCATGCTTAAAGTGTAAAAGATTCTTTTGGACTTTGGATTCTCAAAGAGGATTATGTCCAGATGATGCAGATGATACCTACTCATTTATCGGAGATCCTCCTACTGCAAAGAGATTTGATTATACACAAGCCTGGAAAGAGGTAGAATCATTTTTTGTAAAAAATAATCACACATCAGTTTCAAGATATCCAGTTGTTTGCAGATGGCGTGATGATCTCTACTTTACAATTGCATCAATTGTTGATTTTCAAAGAATAATGGGTTCAAAGGTTGTCTTTGAGTTTCCTGCAAATCCATTAATAGTTCCACAGACTTGTTTGAGATTCAAGGATTTAGAAAATGTTGGAGTTACGGGTAGACATTTTTCTAGCTTTTGTATGATTGGGCAACACAGTATTCCAAATTCAGAAGGATATTGGAAAGATGAATGTGTTGATTTGGATTTTAGATTACTAACTGAACAATTTGGAATCAAAAAGAGGAGGTTATTTTGTTGAAGACGTATGGGCAGGTGGTGGCTCTTTTGGTTCTTCATTAGAATATTTTGTCAGGGGGTTAGAGTTAGGAAATGCAGTATTTACTGAATTTCAAGGAGAGTTGGGAAATCACACTATACTGGATCAAAAGATTATCGATATGGGAGCAGGTCTTGAGAGATTTGCTTGGATCACAAAGGGAACCCCAACTGCATATGATTGTTGTTTTGGTCCAATCACTAATCACCTCTTTGAAAAAATTGGAATCGATTCAGATTCAGAGATGTTACGAAAATACTTTACAGCAATTGCAAAGAATTTAGAGATTCATGATGATTTAATCGAGGTTAGAAAAAATGCCGTAAAAGCAACGGGTCTAACACAGGATCAAATCAACCGTATCATCACACCGCTAGAAGGAATGTATCTGATTGCTGATCATCTTCGAACTTTGATATTTGCAATTACTGATGGTGCACTGCCAAGCAATGTTGGTGGCGGATATAATCTAAGAATGATGTTACGAAGAATTAATGGAACAATGGATAGAATGAATCTCAAACTAGACATTGATGAGTTGGTAGATATGCACATTGATTATCTCAGAGAGACATATCCAGAGCTTGATGAAAAGAGACAAGACGTCAAAACCATACTAAAATTAGAATCAGAACGATATGTTGAATCTAAAGTTAGAATGGGCAAGATGGCAGAGCGTCTAAAGGGAAAAGGTAGAGCGCCAACTGTAGATGAATTAATCACACTATACGAATCAGATGGAATTACACCAGAGTAATCTCAAAGAGATTGATGTAATATCGGAGATTCCTTCATCATTTTATGCAAAACTATCAGATTTGCACCAATCAGACAAGAAAAAAGACATTGAGCAACTTCCACTAGAAAATATTCCAGAAACAGATATGCTGTTTTACAAAGATGACCCAATGGAGTTTGATGCAAAAGTTCTCAAGGTTTTTGAAAAATCAGTTGTCCTTGATAGAACATCATTTTATGCAAGAGGTGGAGGTCAAGAGCCAGACTATGGAATAATTGCAGGCTCGAAGGTAGTTGACGTAAACAAACATGGCGGAGTTATAGTACATGAATTAGAAGGTACAATTCCAAAACAAGGTGATACTGTAAAGTGCAAAGTAGATTCTTTACGAAGATCAAACATTACAAAAAATCATACCAGTACACACATCCTAAACTCATCAGCAAGAGGAGTGCTTGGTTCATGGATATGGCAGCACTCTGCATTCAAAGAAGCTGATCATGCAAGATTAGACATTACTCATCATTCATCATTGACTGATAAGCAAGTACAAGATATTGAAAAAGCTGCAAATGATATTGTTGCAAAAGACATGCCAGTAGCTATTGAAAATTATGATAGGGGAACAGCAGAACAAAAGTACGGATTTAAAATTTACCAAGGGGGTGTAGTTCCAGTAAAATCTGTAAGAATTGTTTCAATTGAAGATTTTGATGTTGAGGCCTGTGGCGGAACACATGTAAAGAAAACTAGGGATGTGGATTTAATCAAAATTACAAAGACAAAAAGAATTCAGGACGGGGTTGTAAGATTGGAATTTGTCTCAGGACCAACAGCTAGAGAATATGTAAAGCAACAAGAAATAGAACAAGCAAGAAGAATAGAAGAAGAAAAGCAAAAAGAACTCAAAGACAAACAAAGAGAAGAGGAAAAACAAAGAGCAAAAGAAAAGATTCCCGTACTATTAGAGCAAGTAGATGCACAATCAAGTAATGCAGTAATTGACGAGATTGAAATTAATGTAAATACAATAAAGTCATGTTTTACAAATTCAAAACAATACGATGAGTTTTTCCACATGAACTTTGGCAAAAAACTAGTCAAAGACAATCCAAATTCAGTTTATGTCGGGATTTTTGAGTCAGGTCCAACTGTTAGGGTAATAGCATATTGTGGTGATGAGGCCTCAAATGGCAAAAATGCAGGAAGTATCGCCAAATCCGTGGCTGAAATAC
>JAAUVF010000093.1 GCA_012030815.1 Nanobdellota archaeon
CCAAATGGCTATGATATTGAGTTGAGTGAAGTTTTTGGAGGAGGCTTATAATTAAAAATCTTTCAAAAAAATATTGGAAAAAATACATTGAATTTAAAAAATACTCGAATACTGGTTACGGGTGCAACTGGATTCATAGGTTCTAATCTTGCACAAAAATTACTTGATTCTGATGCAGATGTTACAATTCTTGCTAGAAAAAAACAAGAAAATTCACCTTTCAAAACTATAATCGATGATTTGATAAACCCTAATCTATATTTTGAACAAAAATTTGACGTTGTATGTCACTTAGCATCAGTTACTCCTCTAGAAAAAAACAAGAAAATTATTAAATCTGTTAACTATGATGGTGTAAAGAATCTTTTTTCTGCTATATCTGGAGCAAAACTATTTGTATACATTTCAGGTCTTGCCGTATTTGATCCTTCATATGAAAAAATATCTGAAACAACTCCTAAAAAATATGATACAGAATTTATTAAAATACGAATAAAGGCTCAAGAATTTCTAGAAGAAAATTGTCAACAGTCTGGAATGAATTTGTCAGTTGCATATCTGGGAGATATTGTATATGGAAATGGTGGTTTTTTCAAATCAATGATAATTGATAGAATGCAAAAAAAACATTTAGAATTCCTGGAAATGGTAAATACATCAAAAATTTCATTCATGTTGACGATGCTGTGGGTGCATTGATTGCAATCATCCAAAAGCAGAAACTGATTCCTATATTTTGACTGATTCTGTTCCAGCACCTTTTATGGAATTTCTCAATTCCATATCTAATCATCTTGGTGTAAAAAAACCAAAAACTGTTCCAACGGCTTTGGCAAAACTGGTATTGGGTTCAGATGCAATTAAACTACTAACCCGATCAGCTAGTGCTTCAAATCAAAAAATTTCACAAATTTATGATTTTAAGTTTCCATCTTACGACGAAGGTCTAAATGACTTGTTTCCTAAGATGTAGTTACGAATAATGTATAGTTTTTATGAATTAGAAAACTTAAAACCTGCATACTCTCTTTGATTTTTGCATGGGAAATAGAATCAGAGTGGGTCTGGTAGGTATAGGTAATTGTTTTGCAGGTCTAATTCAGGGAATAGAGTACTATAGGCAAAATCCTTCTCAAGAAGTTACTGGTATTATTCATGATAATCTAGCTGGATATGGAATTCATGATATTGATTTTGTGTGTGGTTTTGATGTCGGCGATAACAAAGTTGGAACTCCTCTTAATGAAGCCATTTACGCATATCCTAACATGGTGAATTGGATTCCGAAAGACACCATGCCAAAAACAAATGCCAAAGTCTATGAAAGCCCACTGTTGGACGGGGTTGGCATCTGGGTTGAAAATAGAATCAAACCACTTGAAAGTACTAAAACTCATGAACAAATTACTGATGAAGTTAAAAAAATTATCAAAGATAACAATGTTGAAATTATTGTATCTTACTTACCTGTAGGTTCTGACAAAGTAACTGAATTCTGGGCTCAAATCTGTCTTGATACAAATACTGCTTTTGTAAACTGTATCCCTTCTTTTATTGCCTCTGATGAAAAATGGGCTAAAAAATTCAAAGAAAAAAATATTCCTGTTATTGGTGATGATATTAAGGGTCAGGTGGGAGCTACCATTGTTCACAGAACATTAGCCAAATTATGCAGTGATCGTGGAACTAAAATTGAAAAAACCTATCAAATTAACGTTGGAGGCAATACTGATTTTCTAAACATGAAAGAACAAGACCGTTTAGCCTCAAAGAGAATATCTAAAACTGAAAGTGTTCAAAGTCAACTATCGGAGAGACTAGCCGATGATCAAATTTATGTTGGTCCTTCTGATTTTATTCCATTCTTAGGTAACACCAAACTAATGTTTATGCGAATTGAGGGTAGGCAATGGGCAAACATTCCATATAATATGGAAGTTCGTTTAGAAGTTGACGATAAAGCAAATTCTGCAGGCATTGTGATTGATGCAATTAGGTTAGCAAAGATTGCACTTGATAGGGGTGTTGGAGGACCAATTATCCCAGCTAGTGCGTATTTGATGAAGCATCCTCTTGAACAAATGTCTGATGTTCAAGCAAAAAAAGACTGTGAAAAGTTCGTTCGAAGGTAAATAATCGTTTAAAATTATTATATTTTGGTTTTATTTTTATTATGATGCTTGAAGATCATTTTTTAATATTTTATTTTAGATCAATAGATTATGCGTAAAACGATAATTTTATACCCGATTATTATGAAATTTAGGCTCAGTTTTTTGATACATAAAATATCTAATAATTCCAATAGATCAAAAAAATAATTTCATAATAACCACCGTTACGAAAAAAATGATAGTAAAACAAGAAAAATTAATCAATTATGTCAACTAAACTTGTTAACCATCGATTATCCAACCAATTGAGAAAATATTCTCATTGGTTCACATAAAAAAAGTAGAGATCTTTGGTTTCAAATCATTTGGATTTAAAAATACAACAGTAATGTTTGAACCTGGATTAGTTTCGATCTCTGGTCCAAACGGTTCTGGCAAAAGTAACATCCTCGATGCAATAATTTTTGCACTTGGTGAAAATAAACCAAAAATGATGAGAGTTGATAAACTTCGATCTTTGATCCATGATATTGAGGGCAATAGACATGGACCAAAAATAGCACGATCTAGTGTTCATTTTGATAACTCTGATAGAAAAATTCCTGTAGATTCTGATGCCGTAGAAATAACTAGAGAGATGGATGATAAGGGTGAGAATAATTACTATCTAAATAAAAAACCAACAAACAGAAGTCAGATACTAGATCTTCTTGATGTTGCAAATGCTGGATTAGGACAACTAAATGCGGTACAACAAGGAACTGTTACTAGAATATCTGAATTTACTTCTGAAGAAAAACGAAAAACAATTGAAGATTTAATTGGTTTGTCTTACTTTGATGAGAAAAAAACTGAAGCAATCAAACAACTAGATGATGCTGATAGAAGATTAGAAATTGCACTTGCAAAAATGGGTGAAATTAAAAAAAGAATTGATGAACTTGAAGAAGAGCGAAATCAAAAATTACGTCATGATATTCTAGAGAGAGAATTAAATCGCTACAAAGCCATTGCAGCAGCCAATAAACTTCGCCTAATAACAAGTCAAAAATCATCAAAAGAAGAAACTTTTAACAAAATTACTGCCGAAGTTAAAACATTTGACGATGAAAGAATTCAGATTAGATCTGAAATCAATACCCTTGACACTGAAAAGTCAAAATTAATGACTGCAGCTAATGATTATAGTCAGGCCAAGGCTGCAATTGATTCAGAATTAAGCGCTGCAATGGAACAATATGAAATAGACAACAGTGCCATTGTTGCATCAAACAAACGACTACAGCAAATTGATCTTAGAATTCCTGAAATAAAAAATGAAATTGAAACAATTAAACAAAATGGGGAAGATATTCAATCTCAGATTTTAAAATGTCAAGAGTCAATAAATGAAATTAACTCAAAAAAAGATAAAATTAAATGATGATTTAGAAGTTATAGATTCTGAAAGAAATAAAATTTTAACTGAACAATCTATAGCTGCATCTAAAAAATCTGAGATTGATAATAAAATAAAAATACTTTCTGATCAGCTTAATGATGCAAAACTTAAACTATCAAAAGCTGAAAATGAAAAAGAAGAATCTCAAATTAAAATCAAATCAAATTCTATTAAATTGTCTGAATTAGAACAAGATGTCATAAAACTATCTGCACTGAAATTGAGATTAGAAACTATAATTGATAATCATAATGCCTCAATTTCAGAATTGCAATCAAGAATTGCTAGATTAAATTCAAAAAAATCAAAAACCATCAATGATTTAGAAGAACTCGATTTGATTTTGGAAAAATCTAGTAAAGCTGCTGCTCAATACGAATCAAAAATTAAAACTGTAAAAGGAATTATGCATGAAGATTACACTGTTGCCAAATTAAAAGAAGATGCAGATAAGCTTGGTATTGATGGATTAGTTTATGAAATGATTTCTTGGGATAAACAATATGAACGTGCAGTTCTTGCTGTAAGCTCTGATTGGATTAAGGCAATTGTTGTGCCAGATTTTGTAACTCTACTTAGTATTGCAGAAGTTGCACGTTCCAAAATTTACCAAAATTAAAAATAATTCCTCTAGATGCAATTCCTAAATTCAAATTAGATTTACCAAAAGATCCTGGTGTGATTGGAGTACTTTCTGATTATGTGAAATGTGACGCTTCTTATTCTGCTCTCAAAACATTTCTTTTTGGAAATGTCGTTCTAGTTGATTCTAGAGATTCTGCATATCGTATATCCAAACTTGGCCATAAGGCTGTGACCCTGACTGGAGAATATTTTGAGGCTAAAGGAGGCGCAGTTATCATTGATATAAACTCCAAAATTTCAAAATTAACCAAATTATCTCTATGAGTACTGATATCGATGGTTTGCTTGAATCAATTAGCCTTCTCAAAAAATATGTTTTAAAGAAAAAACACTCCCTTAAGAAACTTGAAGACTCTGTCCAAAGCTATTCCAAGAGGTTGTCTCTTTCCGAACAAGGACTTGCATCTACTGATGAGAATTATTCTCACTTAAAATCACGAATTTCTTCTGCAATCAATATGAAGCAGCAACTTACTGAAAGAATTTCTGAATTGAATAAAAGACATGCTAGTTTGCTAGTAGATGTCTCATCGAGTGAATCTCATATAGAATCACTTAATTCTAGAATAACTATTGTTGAAGAAAATTATGCAAGTGGAGAACAAACACGTATTGCAAATGAACTATCTAAAGTAAATGAAAAGAAATCTGATCTTGAAAAATCATACACTACTATAATGAATGAATATCGTGATAAAGATTCACAATTGACAACATTACAAAATGAAGAAAATAGGAAATTATCTCAAATAAAAAGAATGGAGAATGAAATGGCAAACAAAA
>JAAUVF010000094.1 GCA_012030815.1 Nanobdellota archaeon
GCTCGTGTCGCTTTGGATCCCGACACCCTGTCGAATTGCGTTCGAGATTCAATCGATAAGGTCTGCGCAATCCGAAAAGCGACCGGAGACATTACATCCCTACAGAGCTTTCGGCCAGGGCGACCCGTTCCTACCCATCGCGTGTAAGCAGAGAATCCCCTTCGTACTTCTGAGATCTTTTACCTGCAATGTCCAGATGAGTGGATTGAGTCGGTCGCACCTCAACTAAATCCTTAAATATCAAACGCTTTTGACGCAGTGGCTCAAGAATAAAACGTTTATCGGCCGATGGATGCATCGCCTAACGGTCTCCAACAATGAATATTGCGAGAGACAATCCAATAATTCGGCCTCCGATTCGGGCCGACAATCGCTGCCCCCAGCATTGAATTCGAAATGGAGATTGAGTAGGTCTCGGCTTAGAACCGTTCGATGAAAAAGCGTCCGTTTTGCAATAAGCCGTAGTGCGTTTCCTACACCCTCCCATCCAAGACATTGAAGATGGGAGGGTGGATTAGTGGTGTAGTGGACGAGGTCACGAGTCCGGTCGAAAGGGACTTGTTAGCTCGTCCACTACGGATTCCGACAGTTATTTTCCGCACGTTTATTTTCCGCACGTTGCTCACCTTTTTTGGGGAGGCAAACTACGGCGTCGGCTTTTTTTCTTCCAGCCACTTCGTAATCCAGTTTGGGACTGGAGCTGAAATGACAACAGTATTGTAGTTTTGAAATTTGATGGGAAAAAAAATTGTTACGAGAAGACAGATTTCTTGCTGACATGGCTGTAGTCGATTCATATTTTATGGATGGTACTCCAGAACAAGTTATCAAGAGTTCTGTATGTGATGCATGTGCTCAGGCAACTGAAGGATATGATAGCAAGCTTGGTAATGATTTTACAAAAACAATGTGTAAGCAAGCATTTGAAATTCTATATGATGCAATAATAAATGACAAACCAGAAAACTATCCGTATGGTTCAATGTTATCTGGTATTGGATTTGGTAATTGTTCAACCACACTTGGACATGCACTATCATATGTATTTTCAAATGAAGGAATACCACATGGTTATTCATTGTCTTCTTGCACAACGGTAGCACACAAACATAACAAATCTATCTTCTATGATCGATTCAAAGAAGCTATGAATAAACTGGGCTTTGATAAACTCAGTCTAAAAGCTTGATGTTTCACGTTGCCGCTGATACTGTAATGACTGATCGAGGTACATTTGGATCCAAACCCAATTCCAATCTCAAAAGAAGATGTCATAAAGTGTCTTGAGGATATTAAATCAGGTAATTTGTAAAAAACTCCGATTTTTTTACATTTTTTTCTATTTTATTGATAAACTGCGATATTTGGCGCTTTGACTAAACTTATTTATCCTAATATTATTGTCTAAGTGTATGTTTACTGAAAAACCATTAAAATTCGGTATTCAAAATGGATTAAATGTTGCCAGAGCAGGATACTCTGAAGATCAAATTTTAACTGCTTGTATGCTTGCTGATAAAACTGGATATGACTCTATTTTCTATATGGATCACACAAATGTTCCACAATGGAAAAACGCGATTGTTTTAGATCCTTGGGTAATGTTGTCTGCCATTGCTGCAGTTACAAATAATGTTGAATTGGGAACTTGTGTAACTGATGCAATACGAAGACATCCATCAAACATAGCACTAGCTGCAATTACACTTGATAGAGTTTCAAAAGGTAGAGCAATTTTAGGAATTGGTGCCGGTGAAGCTCAAAATCTAAAAGAATTTTGTATTCCATTTGAAAAGCCTGTTTCTAAATGGGAAGAACAAATTCAAGTAATCAAAACATTGTATGGTTCTACTCCTGATAATACTGTAAACTATGATGGTAAATATTACAAACTAGAAGGTGCTTGTCTTCAAGCACCGCCAATTAGAAAACCTCATCCACCTACATACATGGCATCAGGTGGCACTCGTACACTAGAACTCACCGGAAAATTAGGGGAGGGATGGTTACCAATTGGATACACTCCAGAATTATTTGAAGATCATGCACAACAAATTAAAAATTCTATGAATAAACATAATCGTACACAAGAAGAAAAAGATGCTTTCCAATATGCATTAGATATTGATGTGTACTTTTCTGATGATGCAGAAGAATCCTGGGCAAAAAATGAAAGAGGCAGTTAAAGGTAAGTTTGTTTAAAACCTGAAGTATTGCGTGTTCACGGAATTAAAAGAAATTGAAGGATTTGATTTTGTAAAATATTTCACAGAATATTCAATGTCTGATCAATCGTGGATTGTTAAGATGAGAGAAGCTGCAACAAAAATTCCAGATAAAATTGCTCGTTCATCAACAGCTGTTGGCACTCCTGATGATGTAATTCCAACCTTTGAGAGATTTATGAAAGCCGGTGTAAATCACTTTGTAATTAGATTCTGGGGCAAGAACTATTTTGGCTCAATTGATAAATTTGCCAGCCATGTCATGCCTTACCTTAGAGAAAAACTAGACAAGTAAGTCTATTTTACATCGAAAATCATTTACTATACTATATCTTGATAATTCTATGGATGATGAACTTCCCGAAGCTATAAAAAAATGCATAAAAATTCTAGAAGAAAATATTGATATCTTATCTAATATTGAGATGGATTTAGAAGATCAAAACGAGAATGAACTAGTCACCGACCTAGAAATTCATGATCTATATGATATGACTGAGGATTTGGCAGAATCTACAAAACTAAAACGTGCTGAATTCAACCTAATGCGTAGAAATGCAGAAGATATTCATCCTAATTAATTTATGATTTATGCGGTCTTCTGTTCTTTCCTTTCAATCTAGCGTATGATTTTACCTGGCGTTTTTTATGTTGTTTTTCTATTCTTTTTCTAGTTCGTGCTGTGGCCTTAGTTTCTCCTTGTATTACTTTGACCTTACTTCCATCTCTGAGCATTATTGGTTTTCCTTTAAACCTAAATTCTGCATCATGACATTTTGTATAGTACTTACTTAGACAAAAAATATTCTATTATTTGTTCCATGCATCTGTTTTACATCTTTTGATTTTTTTAACTTGTTGAGAATATTTCTTAATTGTCCTTTATCTACGTCCGTAATTCTATGTATTTCTCTAAACCATATGAATTTTGAATCGCGTCCCCACTCCTCTAGTGTTTTGAGCACTAGATTTGTTGCTTCTATCCATTCTTCTTCATTTTCATCCAATTATCTTACTCTATTTGCCCTATATTTTAGGAATTTTGTTTAACCCTCTAGAATCTATTCTTTTTTCTGCTAATTTCTTTTAATCTTGATTTTGTTACTTTGGTTGCCTGTCTTTGGTTTTTTTCCATCTGCTTGGCAAGATTATCAATCCTTTTAATCATTTTTGATTGTTCCTCTGATGACTTTGATTTTAAAAGATTTTTCTTTAGTAATTTTAATTCTGAAGAATATTTTTTGAACTCATTTTCTAGTTCATTTAGATAAGGATCATTCATGCATTTTCTTTAATTTCCTTATATTTTAGAGATTTATGATCTGGATTTATAATATTATTCCTACAAATGATTTTGTTGCAACTAGTTGGAATATTACAAATTAATCAAAACAAAAAATTAAAGAATTTTTAGATCAAGAGCACGTTGGACGTATTTCAAGTGTTGATGAAAATGGCTATCCTCAGATAATCCCGATGAATTTTGTTTTTCTAAACAACGCTATATACATTCATTCTCATACAAAGGGTGAAAAAATCGATAACATTAATCGAAACAATAAAGTTGGTTTTGAAGTTGATAGGGAATTAGAATTTTTACCCTCGTATTTTGACAGTCCCACCGATGCGTCTCTTGCAGATACTTTGTATGTTAGTATTGTAATCAAAGGTAAAGCATCACTAGTTACTGACAAGGAAGAAAAAACACTTGCATTAAACGGTCTTATGAAAAAATATCAGCCTGAAGGAGGATATGACCCAATTCAATCCTCTATGAGAGTTTTAGATGCTGTTGCAGTAATCAAAATTATTCCTGAAGTATTTGATGGAAAATATAAAATTGGACAAAATTTACATCCGGAAAATAGAATGGAATTGGCAGAAAAAATATGGACCAGAAACTCTCCTACTGCAAAAGAGACTTTGAAAATAATGGGATTTGAGATAACTAGTACAGGATTAAAAATGATAGATGAACCTACATGGTAGAATTTATGTTAGACTGTTTGTTTTAACTTTATTTTTTAATGAAATTTCCCAATCATTTTTACACTGCACTCACTTGAGCAACAGTCACTTGCACGGTTTCTAAATTCATGTTTACAACAAATACATATATTTTTCATAAATTGATTCTTGATTTTTCATTAATAAATAAAATAATGCTTTGTTCCTAGTGCTAATTAGTTCTAAACTGTTGTACGCTATAGGTAACACTATGAGAATCGTTAGCTATAAGTTCAGTTTTAGACGATTGTAACTGTTGCAACAAATTCATAAATTTGAACTTGTATCTGAATATGAGCCCACAGGTGATCAACCTCAAGCAATTGATGCCCTAGTTTCAGGTGTAAATAAAAAAACAGTTCAAACATTGCTTGGTGTAACTGGGAGTGGAAAGACCTTTTCTATTGCCAATGTAATTGCAAGAACCGGAAAAAATACTCTGGTGATTTTCATCAGCGACAATGGCGGTCCTACCATGCAGGGCACCACCGTCAACGCATCCATCAACGCCCCGTTACGCGGATCCAAGCGTACTACCCTCGAAGGCGGTATCCCGGGTGCCGTTCATCGTCTCCTGGCCTGACACGATTGAAGGCGAATTCCGTCTACCAACATCCCGATCAATCCAACTCCGAT
>JAAUVF010000095.1 GCA_012030815.1 Nanobdellota archaeon
AGTAGAAGAAATTTCTGAAAAAATGAGCAGAATTGGAGGATATGCATCACTAAGTTATGCTGCAGATACCCAGTCAGATGAGGCAACATCACTTATCACAAGAATGTCAAAATTAGGCTCAGAGATTTCAAATAAAATTTTATTTTTTGACTTGTGGTGGAAGACCCAAGTAGATGATAAAAATGCAAAAAGACTGATTAAAGATTCAGGTGAACTTTCAGAATATCTTAGTCACAAAAGACTTTTTGCAAAATATGCACTTTCAGAACCAGAAGAAAAAATTATCAATACACTAGATGTTACCGGAATTTCTGCCCTAGTAAAGCTGTATGATAAGATGACTAGCGCATATGAGTACAAAATGAAAGTAGGCAATAAAACAAAAACAATGACACGTGAAGAGATTACAAACTATATCAGAAGCACAAATGCAAAAATTAGAGAAACAGCTTACAAGACAATTCTAACAAAATATACAGCAAACAAGGGAGTAAATGGCGAGGTCTATCAAAACATTGTTTTGAATTGGAAAGATGAAGGTATTGAAATTCGAGGGTACAAAACTCCAATTTCTATGAGAAATATTGGAAATGATGTTGATGACAAAACTATAGAGTCACTGCTTACAGTTTGTAGAAAAAATTCTCCGGTGTTTCAGAAATTCTTTTTACAAAAAGCAAAAATGCTAAAAATGAAAAAACTACGCAGGTATGACCTGTATGCACCAGTGGCATCAAACATTAAAGAGAAAAATTATCAGTATGATAAATCAGTCAAACTTGTTTTTGAATCACTAGGAAAATTCAGTCCAAAATTAGAAGGGTTTGCAAGAAAGGTATTTGATGAAAAACACATTGATTCATCTATAAGGACTGGAAAAAGAGATGGCGCGTTTTGCAGTACATTGACTCCAAAAATAACACCATATGTCTTAGTAAATTATACGGGTAAAACAAGAGATGTGTTTACATTAGCTCATGAGCTTGGCCATGCAGTACACAGTCAAGCAGCACAAGATAGATCAATTCTTGTTCAAGATGCTCCATTGCCACTAGCTGAAACAGCATCCACTTTTTCAGAATTATTACTATATGACAATTTATCAAACACTGTAACTGATAATGAGAAAAAAATTATGCTTGCAGAAAAGATTGATGACTTGTATGCTACAATTATGCGTCAAGCATTTTTCACTATTTTTGAGGTAGCAGCACACGAACAAATTGGAAAAGGAACGATAGTTGATGAGATTTCAAAGACATATCTTCAAAATCTAAAAGAACAGTTTGGAAATTCAGTAGACGTTTCAGAGGATTTTGCAATAGAATGGAGTTGCATTCCTCACTTTTACCACACACCTTTTTACTGCTACGCATATTCATTTGGGAATTTACTTGCATTGGCGTTGTTTCAAAGATACAAAAAAGAAGGAAATAGTTTTGTTCCGTCATATATCGACATACTTGCTGCAGGTGGTTCTAAAAAACCAGAAAAATTATTGGCAGAGCATGGCTTTGACATTAGATCAGAAAAGTTTTGGCAAGATGGATTTGATTATGTTCAGAGCCAAGTAAAAGCACTTTCAGCATTAAACTAGATTTTTTAAGATTTTTAATAATATGGGGCTGGCAGTCCAACGCATGGACTGCCAGCTTGTTCCCCGAACGGTTTGAATTCGATGTCAATTTGAAGTTGTAAATTATCTGATTTAAATGTTTGAAACTATCCCCAGTCTATTTTTCTTGATTTTAGTTTCCGTATTGAACCGGCCAAGATCCCAATTGTAAGCCCAATATGATAAAGGAAATACAAAAAGACTTCAAAAGTGCTCGGAGTCAAATCTGTAAATCGACTAACACCTGTTAAAAGTAAAATGAGTAAACTAAAAAACAAAACAAAAATTTTCGTAGCACCATGAATTGGAGCAAATTTTAGTAAAACAAAAGTCATAACAGTGACAGAGATTGCAAGTACTGCCAAAAATCCAACATTCAATCCAAATATTAGAAAAAGTAGTGAAGTTATTTCCCCAGGGTTATTTGCCTGAAAATACTAGAGATTTCAATTTTGTCAGTAGATGCAAACCTTGGCACACTCAAGAGGGCATTTGCAAGAAATAGAAAAAATAAAGAGATTGAAACTGTTTTTACGTGGTTTTGCAGACGTGGAAATCGTAAAAGTATCGCACGACCCAAAATAATTCCTTGAAAAAGTCCAATCCCAAATGCAGATACTATAGCAACTACTGAAAATATTGGATTTTGAAATAGATCAACTAAAAATGGAGCTAGGACCACATTTAGAAAATCACGCTGATCACAATATTAGTTACCAGATAGAGAGTTTTAGTAAAAATAGCAAAATATTTTCATCAAAATAAAAGAATTGATGAATAAAAAGAGAGTAAATTTAATAATTTCGTGATAAAAAAGCCAACCTATGCAAAAGATCTTGATTTTAGCAGGACTGATAGGAATACTAATTGGGACTACAGGATATGCATATTCACAAGAATCTAGTCTTGCAACATTTCAAGAGACAGCACAGATAATTATCGATAAGAGTATATCTCAAAATGTAACTGCCTCAATTGCATTACAAAGCACCAGTATCCAAGAGATACAAATTCCTGCAGAATTGGAGCAAAAAATTCAAGAAGATGCAAGAATAACAGCCATAGTCCTAACAAACGAGAATCATTGTATTTTGGGAGTGTTTGACAAATCATGTATAATCATAAATGTTGCAAGAGACCCAGCAGATAAAGGCATTACAGCCATACAAAACTCTACAAAAATAGTCGCATCATTATTTATCGATGATCTAAATCAAGCATTTGACACAGAAGCAAAATTTCACTCAGTGTTCATTCAAAGCAGTGATCAGATGAGTGAGGCTTTAGACACATCAGGATCAATTTCAGGCAAAGGTACAATTTCTGCAGTATATACAATGCCTATGGAAGATACTAGTTCAATGTATGAAAAGATCTCAGCAATGTTGCTTCCACGAGAGATTAGAGACAGGGGGGGATTTTATGACATAGCAAAGAATCTATCAGATGATCAGAACTCAAAGATGACGTTTTCAATCATACCAATGGAAAGTAAATTATTATTGCAATTAAAATTATCAGTAGATTATCCAAATACTGCCTCATCAATAAATGGAAGTTAGTCCATTAGAATTTTTAAAGACAAACGAGTTAAAGAGATCTGAATATTTTGCATCTGGATTGTATCCACTAAATTCAATATTACAAGTTGTAATTTTATCTCCCGAATCAACAAACGTATCAGATGTTAGAGGAAACATTATTCCTACTCAGATAGTAGAGGGAGAAAACATTCCAATAGAAATTGATAAGGAAGGATGGGTTTTTGATCCTGATCAAGGAAAAAGAATTCAAGGGAAATTTATTTTTGGAGAGAGAACATCAATTAGCAAAAATGAATTAATGTTTTCGTTAGGTGGAAATGATTTACTAGCACCTAAAATCGAAAAAACTTTTGATGAGTCTATTATTATTGTAATAATAATTTCAGTAGTAGCAATTGGAGCTGCAATATACTATCTTAAAGGATATAAAAAATAATTATACTAGCAAAACAGCTGCTGCAAAGACAGTGGTCCATTTACCATCTTTGTCGCCTTTTGTTGATTGAGTAACATTTTGTGTTTTGTAAATTTGACCAGAAATTGTCCACTGTTGTCTTTTTTCATCCCAGCTTTTATCAATATCAAATGGAATTCCAAGTGAAGATGCAAGCATTTGTGCTGCAATATCTTCAGCATAATCACCTGACTGTTGTTCATTTTGACCAAATGATTCGTATTCAGAAAGATAGCCATAACGATTAGTATCTTTTGGTCGTGCAATACCTACAGATGCAGAACACAGTCTTTGGGCCTCATTTGTTTGATTTTTAGAATAATGGTAAACAATATTTGTCCAGGTTTAATTTGCTTGAGACCTTCATTTCTTGAGATTAGTTTTGCATTTGGAGGAAAGATACTAGAGATTAAAACAAGATTGGTGCCGGCAATGCCAGCATCTCTTAGAGCATATTCAAAACTTGTCAATCTATCTTCGTGAACGCCTTTACCTTTTGTAAGAAATAATTTCTTTGCAACTAAATCTAGCAATTCTTTTTTGATGGAATAGTTTTATTATTTATACTTTGATTGAAAAATCAAAAACGTATTTTCAAAAAAACCACTAACGAGGATAACACCACATACGCCTCAAGATATTTTTCGGGATAGATTTTTTATAAATTCACAATGTTTTTGTAAAAAAGGTCATAATTTTATGCCAATATATTTACACTTGAAAGGTTAGAATGGGCATAACAGGATAGAATTTAGAGAATAGCCATTAAAAATAGACGAATCCTAGATGAGTTAGATTTTTTACATAACGCAAACATGGATTGAATTGTAGCTAGAGGGTTTCTTTCAATCAGATACTTTTGTGATTGGATATTACATTCTAACTGTAGGGGCATCGTTACTGCTAATCAAAGAGACAAAAAAAGAATAACAGATCTGAAAATAGGAATTAAGTCAATAAAATACGCGCCAATTCCATTTGGAATTTTATTTGCATATGTGGTTTTTGCTCATGAGTTTGTAGAGACGATACCAATTCTAAATTGGAGTTGGTTAGGATACAACATTGCATTTGGTCCATTTGCAGACCAAGGGTTTTGGGGAATAGTTCCATTTGTCCCATTGCTGGTGTACATGTTTATTCACATTAATTATGTAGAAGAATTGTACTTTAGAAAAACAAAGAAGATGGTAGTGGTGTGGGGCACTTATCCATATTGCAATGGGAATTAAAGTGCAC
>JAAUVF010000003.1 GCA_012030815.1 Nanobdellota archaeon
ACTAGAGAAGAATTTCTCAAAACATTAATCGGTCTTGCACCAAATGGTCTTACTCAAAGTTCATCTTAACAATAGTGGAGCAGAGGCAATTGAAGCTGCAATAAAATTTGCAAGAAAAGTTTACGGGTAAAAAAGGAATGGTTGCAATGAAAGGATCATATCACGGAAAATCATTAGGTGCACTCTCTATAACATTTAATCCCAAATACAAAAAATCATTTGAACCACTGGTTGAAAAAGTTTCTTTTGCATCATATGGAGATATTGAATCTCTTCGTTCTACAATTGATGAAGATACTGCATTTGTTATTTTAGAACCAATTCAAGGTGAAAGTGGAATTAATGTTGCACCAGAAGGATTTTTACAAGAAGTCAGAAAACTTTGTGATGAAAAAGGAATTCTGTTAATTTTTGACGAAATACAAGCAGGATTAGGTAGGACAGGACGACTTTGGGCATGTGATCATTGGAACACAGCACCAGACATCTTGTGTCTTGCTAAAGGAATTGCTGGTGGAGTGCCAATGGGTGCAACTTTAGTGAGACCAGACATACTCGCTTCAATGAGTAAAGGAGAGCATTCTTCAACATTTGGTGGAAATCCTCTTTCTTGTGCTGCAGGAATTGCAACTCTACAAGCACTGACACAAGATAATCTTATTGAAAATTCTGAGAAGATGGGAAAATTATTCAGAGAAGGGTTGGAAAAATTAAAAGAAAACACTCCATAATCAGAGAAGTCAGAGGAAAAGGGTTGATGATAGGAGTGGAATTGAAATTTGAGGTAAAAGATGTTCTGATGAATCTCATGAAGGAGGGAGTGCTTATGCTATATTCAGGCAGAAATATTCTAAGAATTCTACCCCCACTTGTAATATCTAAAGAAGACGTAGCGAAAGTCTTAGAAACCCTAGACAACGTACTAACCATAGAGGAGAAAAAATAATGTACAAAGACAAAGTAGACGAGAAAATAATCAATTATCTGAAAGAAGATTCTAGAGAGTCATTTGTAGATATAGGAAAGAAATTAAAATTATCCGAATCAGCAGTTAGAAGAAGAGTAAAAAACCTAGTAGATAGTGGAACAATCAAGAGATTCACAGTAGAAGTGGGAGAAGAGAATGCAACAAGCGCAATTGTTTTGATATCAGTTGATTCCACAACAGAAACATCAAAAGTTTCAGAAAAACTTGCAAAACTAGATGGAGTAAAAGTAGTTTATGAAATTACAGGGCAATACGACATAATCACAATAATCAGTGCTACAAACATCTCTGAGATAAACAGCAGTATAGATGCATTGAGAAAAATTCCAGGAGTCATAGACACCAACACAGTAATTATTTTAAGAAAAGTAGCATAAAACGACATTCGGCACATAATTTCCATACTTAACTGAATTAGGATCACCAGGAGCAATTTTGAGCGAAGTTAGTACGATTATGTTTATATTCTCAATTAATGTCAACGTTTTCTGTAATGAAAGATCCGAATCACTATGCAGATATTTACAATGCATATGAAAAAAATCCAAGAAAGATAAGAGTGTTAGATAGTACTCTAAGAGAAGGAGAACAACACCCAGGAGTTTCATTTACAAACAAACAACGAATACAAATTGCATGGATGTTAGATTATTTTGGTGTAGATCAAATTGAAATTTCACCGGTTGTTTCAAGTGATCACAAAGAAGCAACTAAAACAATTATCAAACAAGGACTAAAAGCAGATATTGTTTCTCATGGAAGAGCTCTAAAAGAAGACATAGACATCTCATTGAGCTGTGATGCAAAATGGTGTGCAGCATATCTGGGAATTTCAGACATTCATCTAAAAGACAAATTACGAATTTCAAGAGATGAAGCACTAGACAGAGCAGTTGAAACAGTAGAATATGCAAAATCACATGGACTAAAAATTAGATTTACAGTAGAAGATGGAAGTAGAGCAGAACCAGAATTTTTACTAAAAGTATGTAAAGCAATTGAAGAAGCTGGAGTAGACAGAATAAGTTTACCAGATACTGTAGGAATTATGCGACCTATTGGCATGTACAATTTTGTTAAAACTGTAAAAGATGTAATTGATGTGCCACTTGATGCACATGTACATAACGACATTGGGTTTGCTGTAGCTAATGCATTTTCTGCATGTGATGCAGGAGTAGATCAGATACATACCACAATTGATGGTATCGGAGAACGTACAGGTATTCCACCTCTTGCAGAGGTGGCAGTTGCGTTGACTTATCTTTACAAATCTCCAAATGATTTCAGATTAGATATGCTGTTAGACTTGTCTAGATTAATCGAAGATTATACCTCGATTAAACCATATGATTCTAAACCAATAGTAGGTTCTTCTGCATACAAACACAAGGCGGGAACTCATCTGGCAGCAATACTTCGAAATCCTGCCGCGTATGAACCAATTCCACCAAGAGCTGTTGGAAACACTAGAAGAATTGTATTTGGAGAATTAGCAGGTAAGACGGGTGCAGCATATTTGATGTCTATTTGGGTCTAGAAAAAGACGATGAAGGAGCAAAAGCAGTGGCAACAGGTCTAAAAGAACTCAGAATGGGTGATTTAATCGAGATACCACTAGCAGATAGACTCGAAAAGAAGATAATTAATGATAAATAAAGAGGGAAAGTTGAGAGATATCATGTCAAAATGTGAAGAATGTGATGCAGATATTTCCATTCCAAAGGATGCTATGGAAGGAGAAATTGTAACATGTCCGGAATGTGGCGCAAGTTTTGAATTAGCAAAAGGCTCAGAAGGTTTCCAATTAAAGCCTGCCCAATCGGTTGGCGAGGATTGGGGGCAGTGAGTCCTGACATTACAATTCTTTATGATACCATCCGTTGGGAAGAAAAAGCTCTGCTAGAAGCTGGTAAAAAAAAGAATATCAACATACAGATGGTAGACTGTAAGAATTTATCACTTGATTTAGATAAAAAACCAGAAGATTACGGACCAGTCATTCAAAGATGTGTAAGTTATTATCGAAATTTACATTCAACTGCAGCACTTGAAGGAATGGGTGTGAATGTAGTCAATTGTCTTAACACAGGAATTTTTGCAGGGAATAAATTATTCACACATATGCTGCTAAAAAAATATGGAGTCCCAACTCCATTTGCATCTGTTGCATTTTCAAAAGATGCAGCAGTAGAGCATTTAGAAACACATGGATATCCAAAAGTGATCAAACCAACTGTCGGTAGTTGGGGGAGATTAATTTCAAAATTAAATGACAAAGATGCAGCAGAAGGAATTATTGAGAGTAGAGAAAGTATGTATCCAATATATCAAGTCCATTATTTAGAAGAATTTGTAAATAGACCACCAAGAGACATCAGAGCTATAATGGTCGGAGATAAGATTGTTGCAGCCATCTATAGAACATCAGGAAATGGAAATTGGAAAACAAACATGGCCCTTGGAGGAACAGCTGAACCATGTAAAGTAACACCAGAGATGGAAGAGATGTGCATAAAAGCAAAAAATGCAGTTCAAGGAGACATAGTAGGAGTAGATTTGATGGAAAGTAATGAACGAGGATTAGTAGTTCATGAAGTTAACAATACAACGGAATATAAAAACACAGTAAGAGTATGTGAAGTAGACATACCTTCTTTAATGATTGACTACGTCATAAAAAATAAAAAGTGAGAATTGGAAACAACATTTA
The DNA here is from genome assembly GCA_012030815.1 of Nanobdellota archaeon. Next base: position 3,702 of record JAAUVF010000003.1, read on the forward strand.
CAGTCACACCACGGTTTGCAGTAAAGATGCTTGAGAAAGCACTTAGACTTTACACGCCTTCACTCAACGAAAAATCAATGGCAGAATTTCTTGCAGATAAATGTGATGATTTAGGATTTGAAGATATACACATAGATGAAGTGGGAAACATTATTGCAAGAAAAGGTACAGGCTCACCAAAAATATTACTTTGTGGTCATATGGATGTAGTTCCAGGAAAAGTCAAAGTTAGAAAAGAAGGAGACTCACTTTATGGACGTGGTGCATCAGACGCAAAGGCCCCACTAATGGCAATGCTGTTTGCAGCTGCATCAGTTCAAAACAATAACGGCACTGTAATTTTTGTTGGCACAGTAGATGAAGAAGGAAATGCCACAGGTGTAAAAAATCTAGTAAAAAATAGTATGGATATAGATTATGCAGTATTTGGCGAACCAAGTGGAATTAAACAAGTAACAATTGCCTACAAAGGAAGATTAGCAATTAATCTCAAAGTAAGTGTTGATGACAGTGCACATGCCAGTGCCCCATGGCTTTCAAAAAATGCCATTGAAGAAACAATGATTTTTTCAAAAGAACTCAAAGAGGGTTTAGAGTCTGATCAAGATAAAAAAAGCAAGGGAATGTTGCTAACTGCAACTTTAACTGAGATTAATGGAGGTACAAGTCACAACGTAACACCAAAAGAATGTGTTTCAACTTTTGATATTAGAATTCCAGTAGATACAAATTGCAAAATAGTTGAGCAGAAAATTTCAGTCCTTGTAAATGAAATAGCAAAGAAAAGAAAAGTTGAAGCATATTATTCAATTATAGATGAGACAGAGCCTTTTGAGGCACCACATAATTCTGCCCTAGTAAGAGCATTTACTTTAGGAGTAATGGATGTAGAACATACAAGACCAACCTTAATTCGAAAAACTGGAACAGGAGACATGAATGTCATAGGAAATCAATGGAGCATTCCTGTTGTCACATATGGTCCAGGTGATCCTCATGAAGCTCATACAATAGATGAAAAAGTATCAATTGACGAATATCTAAGAGGAATTGAAGTTTTAAAGAGAATGATACACCATTTAAAAAGACTACACGATAAAAACATTCAGTAATGCTCTGGTTTGTAGGTTTAGGAATTTCAGGTTCCAAATCAATTCCAGTTGAAGCTTTAGAGGTTTTATCAAATGCAGACATCGTTTACCTTGAACAATTTACCAGCCCAATTGGAAGATCAGATATGCTAAAAATCAAAAAAATGACAAAAGGAGAAGTTAAGGAGGGTAAAAGATGGTTAGTAGAAGATGGAAATGAAATTTTAAAAAATGCAAAAACAAAAAAAGTAGTTTTGTTATCTTATGGAGATCCATACATTGCCACCACTCATATCGAATTGAGAACTAGAGCCATACAAGAAAAAATTAAGACATATTCCATACATGCTTCATCGTCTTTAACTTCGATGATAGGAGAATGTGGACTTCATTTTTACAAAGTTGGAAGAATTGCAACAATAATGAGTGAAATGAAATCACTGACAACGCCATACTTTGTAATTTATAAAAACATCATAGAAGGAAATCACACAATATTACTATTAGAGTATAATCAAGACAAAGATTTCTTTATGGACCCAAAAGATGCACTAAGTGGATTAATTGAAACCGAAAAAGGCCAAAAAAGAAATGTGATAAATTTATCAACATATGCAATAGTTGCATCACGAATTGGATTTAAAGATCAATCAATTATATCAGGAAAAATTTCTAGTCTAAAAAAGATAGATTTTGGCAAGCCGCCTCATACAATTATTATCACCGGAAGACTTCATTTTACCGAATCGGATGCACTAAAAATACTTGGAAAATGTTTAGATGAACCAAAAGACAATTCAGAAGATACAAAGAAGATTTCTGTTCAAATGATGAAAAAATATGTTCCAATGGTAAGAGAAGCATTACAGGAAATTACACCATACTATAAAGATCAAAAAGAATTTAGCGTTATTCTTGAAAATGCTGAATTGTACATTCAAGATGCAGAGAAATTTCTAGAAGACGGTCAAGATGAAGTTGCAATATTGAGTATAGGTTATGCAGATGGGTTAGTTGATGCATTAAGATTAGCAAAAGGTCTAGAACCAAAAATGTGATAATATATCGATGAATTAAAGTGAGAGTAGTTTTAAAAAAGAATAGTGGAACCGATAGAAAAAATAATTTTAACTCAAATATACCTGTCAGAGATAACAGGTAAATCATACATAGATAATCTAAAAACAAAAAAAGGATTCACAGATAAAATCATAGATTCAAAAATCGATGAACTTTTGAAAAATAAAATTAATTACAGAAGACAAAAGTGTGTTAACTGAACTAGGTAGATCTTCGTTAAGAGTTGTTTTAGCAGGAGGGGTTTTTGATATTATCCATCCAGGGCATATTCATACACTAAGTGCAGCAAAAATATTGGGAGATGTTTTGATAGTAGTAGTAGCTACAGACAATACAGCTGTAAAAATGAAAAAAAGGCAACCATTACACAGTAAAGAACAAAGACAAGAATTAGTCAATTCCCTCTCAATGGTAGATCTTTGTCTCATAGGACAAGAAGATGATATTTTTAAGACAGTCAATCTAGTGAAACCACAAATAATTGCATTAGGTTATGATCAAGTACATCAAGAAAAATTATCATCGAGGGATGTAAAAAATTAATCTCGATGCAAAAGTAGCAAGATTACAATCACCAATTCCAGAGAGTTCCAGTTCTAAAATTCAAAAAGAATATGGTGAATCAATTCACGGAATTTAAAATTCATAATACAAAGAAACTATGAGTTAATTGGAATTGTAACTGTAACAGAAGAACCATCTTTAAGACTTCCAACTTTTCGGATACAAGTATTAGAAATTAATTCAATTATAGAATTATCATGATGTGTTCTCTCAAGAATTATCAATTCACAGTCAATAGATTGATTAATTTTTGCATGAAAACAATTAACCCAACCATATGTTCTTTTCCCATCTGAGAAACTTTCAATTTTAATTCCATCAAGACTTTCAAATTGCTTTATTGCTTCTTGATCAATTTTTTTATTTAATTTCACATTAAGAGTTCCAGGATATGGAATATAGCCAATTTTAGATTTGAATTGTTTTGTGTATCCTTTGAGTGACATATAGTATGCACCTTCACCCATACCTGAAACCAAAGTTCCTTTGATCTCAACATATGAGGGAGATGAATTAAGACTTTTTTGGAGTGCAGTAGATAGTTTTTATCATTTCAGAAAAACCCTTTGAAGTAATTTTGACGGAGATATTTCTTCCGCTAATTATTCTTTCAATGAATTGGTTATCTTCTAATTCAAGTAAGTGTTTTGATGCAGCCTGCTGCGATTTTTTTATATTTTTACCTAATGATTCAGTAGTGATTGTAACAAAATTATGTTTTGCACCTTTAGAAAGAAGATAAGTGAGAGTTAGTATGTGCTGAATTTTTAGTTCAGTCATCAAGTAACCCTATACTACGCCTAGGTCACCGAATGTTTTTAGATTTAGTCCATCAGAGTTTGTTAGTTTTGCAACTCTATGTCCAATAACACATTGTATTCCAGCGTTTTTGGCGCCTTCTAAAAGTCTTTGAGTAATAATACCATCCAATAACAAGTATTTGATTCCAGATTGTGTTGAGAGTTTGCTAACTACTTCGCTGATTGGAACTTTGAAAATTTCTTTTTCGTTTTCATCTAATGCAATAGCTTCTAGTGTTTCATTGAGATTTGGGAAAATTCTAGATGCAATTTCAGCTACAGGTTTATCATCTGAGCTTTTTCAAAACAGGTGCAGGTTTTCCATGTTTAATCTCATCAGCTACAGGTCTTAGAATTTCATCTATTCTTTGTGGGGTTAATTCTTCAACTTCCACTCCGGTGTCTGCTCTTAATTCATAGTCAATATTTACAACCGATGTAAGTTCTTTCAAAATGAATCCACCAGCTCGGTCTCCATCAATAAATGCAACAACAGTATCTTTTGAAGCACATAATTCTTTTATTGATTCATCAATTTTTGCACCTTCAATGGCAATTGCATTATCATAACCAGCTCTTAGAAGATTAATCACGTCAGCTCTACCTTCAACTAGAATAATCCATTTAGAATCAAATACTCCAGAACTACATGTTAACTTAGATGGACCATATGTAGAAAGTCGTTTAGAATCACCTTCATGAACATCTTTTAGCATACTTTCTCCTTCACTTACGGTTTTTGTAGCCCAACGTTGTTTGATTTCTTTAGCACGTCTTACAATATCATCTTTTTTTGCTGCTCTTACATCATCGATTGCTTCTAATTTGAAAACACAATCAAATGGGCCTACTTTGTCAATACTCTCAATTCCAGCTGCAATTAATGCACAAGTATCAATATCAGTACTCATAGGAATAAGAGCATCACCGTTTGTCGTGTTTGAAGTAGATTTTGTATTTACTTCGATACGACCTACTTTTGAAACTCGTTGTAGTTCGTTCAGATTCATCTCTGGGCCTAACAATCCTTCGGTCTGACCGAAGATAGCCCCGATTATATCTGCTCGTTCAACAAGTCCGTCAACTTCAAAGGAAAGTTTAACATGATATTTGACAATTCCTGATTTATTGGACATACTTTCTTCATCTCCTTAATGATCATAATTTTGGTTTCAATTCTCGATATATGAGGGTATCGCATGGATTTTCAATGTAGGACTGAAATTTTTATTAAAAAAATTCCAAAATATAGTTTACACTAGATAATTAAAAAATGAAAAATGATGTTGTTTATTCAGTGCTAAAGGAATGACCACATGAACAGGATTTTGTAACATTTGGATTATTGATTTTAAATCCAGATCCCATTAGGCTTTCAATATAGTCAACATTTGCACCTTTTAGATGATCAACGCTGTAGCTGTCTACAAGTAGCTTGATACCAGTTTCTTCCATGACTAAGTCATCTTCTTCTGGTGCTTTTTCAAAGCCCATACCATAAGATAAACCAGAACAACCGCCACCTTGAACATATACTCTAAGGTATTGTGGGTTATCGGCTTCTTCTTTCATGAATTCTTTGATTTTTTCAGCTGCTTTTGGTGAAACAGTGATCATCTTCTGTGTTTGTTCAGATGCCATAATAATACAAGTGCTGATTCAAATTATAATAAGCTTTTCACCCTGAGCCTACTAGGAATTCAATAAAATAAGAAAAGAAGTTAGGTATAGCTTATTTTTTAGATTTATTTACAAAAGCTGTCATACGCTCTTCTCTGTCTGAATGAGTAAAACAATTTCTCCAAGCAAGTAGTTCTACTGCTAGTCCAGTATCAAGATCTGCGTTTCTTCCTTTGTTAATTGCAACCTTTGACATTTGAACTCCCATAGTAGAGTTGGTAGCAATTTGTTTTGCCATTTTCAAAGCTTCTTCTTGTAATGATGCAAGTGGAACCACTTGATTTACTAAACCAATTTCCTTTGCTTCATCTGCTTTGATCATTTTGCCGGTATAGACAAGTTCTTTTGCTTTTGCTATTCCTACAATTCGCATCAATCTTTGTGTTCCACCCCAACCTGGAGGAATTCCAATTGTGACTTCGGGTTGTCCAAGTTTGCAGTATCAGCTGCAATTCGAATATCACAAGACATAGCAAGTTCACAGCCTCCACCAAGTGCAAAACCATTAACGGCTGCAATTGTAGGTTGTTTTACAAGCTCAACTGTTGATGTTACAAGTTGGCCTGTTTTTGCATATGCTACGGATTCATCTGGAGAAATTTTTGACATGTATTCAATATCTGCACCTGCAGAAAATGCCTTTTCACCTTCACCAGTTAAGATGATTACTTTAACATTATCATCTTTGTCAAGGGTTTCAAAAGTTTTGATGAGTTCTTTTGCAACATCACTATTCATGGCATTAAGTTTGTCAGGTCTGTTTATTTTGACAGTACAAATGCCATCAGAAGTAGATGTGGTAACTAGTGACATGTTAATTTGCCAAGATATGCGAAACTTAAATGTTCTCTATTTTCCGAGTACTTTGCCCCATTGAGCTAATGCAGATGCTGCTGCGACCCAAGTTCGAAGATCACTATAAACTGGAATATTATTTGCCTCAATCAATTTTGTCATTTTTTCAGTATATGGACCACCATTACCTCCAGCAAGAATTGGTTTCTGTTTTTTCTTTGATAATTCATCTAGATATCCAACGATTGTTTCTTCAAGTGGATCATCTTGGAAAACAAACCAAGGCATAGCAATATCAATATTCTTTTCATCAAGAAATTGCTGGATAACAAATCTATAGTCATCAGCATTTGCACCACCACCTACATCTGCAGGATTACCATTGTGAATTGGAACAGTTGGTGGAAAACGCTCTTTCATTTTTTTGAGAAGCGGTAGAGATAACTTTCCAATAGTAAGATCCATTCTTTCTAATTGATCAATTCCACCAATCATCGGACCAGCACCGTTACTTGTCATAGCAACACGGTTTCCTTTTGCAGGAGGTTGCCAGACTAGTGCCTTTAGGACTCCAACTAATTCTTGATAACTATCAACTGAAATAATTCCTGCTTGTTTGAATGCACCCATAATGATTGCGTTTGAGCCACCAAGTGAGCCTGTATGTGATGCAGCTTGCTTTGCACCTGCTGCGGTTCTTCCACTCTTCCAAATTACAATTGGTTTTTGTTTCTCTTTCATTACACGTTTAGCAGTATTGATGAATTTTCTACCATCGCCAAATCCTTCAACGTATAATCCAATTACTTTAGTTTGAGGATCATTTGCAGCATACCATATCATATCTGCTTCATCTACATCAGAACGGTTACCAAAACTAATCATCTTAGATAAGCCAAACACATCAGCACTCTCTAACATGCTAATTCCCATGGTTCCACTTTGTGAGAAAAATGCAACATTTCCTAATTTTGAACGTACCATTCTTTCTTGACCTTGGAATGCGCAGTCAAGACGATTTGCCGCATTAAACATTCCAATACAGTTTGGACCAATTACACGAATTTTGTGTTTTAAAGATAATTCTTTTACTTTGGCTTCCATTGCGGCTCTATCGCCGCCAAGTTCTTTTCCGCCACCTGAAACAATTACAACATTATGAATTCCTTTGTTTGCACAAGTCTCCATAATTGGTCCACATTCTGCTAAATCAATACAAACAACTACCAAGTCAACCTTTTCATTAATTGCATCTAATGTTGGATAACATTTGATTCCAAGAATTGATTCTTGTTTAGGATTAATTGGATATACTTTACCTTTGTAATCTTGTTTTCCAAGTGCAACTAAAACGGAATTACCAATCTTTCCAGGGGTTGAAGACGCTCCTACTAATGCAACAGATTCCGGAGTAAAAAATGACTCCATTGATTCAATGTTAGGTTTAGCTTTTGATATTGAATTCTGTCTAATCTCTTTATTGAGAATAATTTTTGCGTCAACTACAAAATGGGATTTTGGATAAACAACTACAGGGTTAAAGTCAATACTGTTGATATAATCTGCATTTTCCACGCCTAATTTTCCAATTTGTACAAGCATTTTTGCAACCATGTTTGTATCAATTGCTTCACTTCCTCTGAATCCTTTGAGAAGTGCTGCACCTTTTAGTTCATTGAGCATAGACTTTACATCTGAAGTTGTAATTGGTAACATTCTAAATGCAACATCTTTCATCACTTCAGTCATAATACCACCTAGTCCAACCATAATCACTGGACCAAATTGTGGATCATTTTGAATACCTACAATTAGCTCTACACCTTTTGGAACCATCTTTTCCAAAAGAATTCCTTTTACTTCAACACCTTTCTTTTTAGATAATCTACCATACATATCCTTGAATGTCTTTTTGACATCGTCAACATTATCTAGTCCAACTTTAACACCTCCAACATCAGTTTTATGTAAAATTTGTGGAGATACAACTTTCATTACTAGTGGAAATCCAATCTTTTTTGCTTGTTTGGCTGCTTCTTCAGCAGAAGTAACTAGTGCAAAAGGTGGAACTTTAACCCCATATGACTTGAGAATAGATTTTGATAATTCTTCTGTGATAACTTTATGATCAGTTTGGATTACTTCCTCGAAAACTTTTGTCACAGAATTCATGGTTAGATCGATGAATCAGAAACTCTGTATATTAAACTTTGGTCAAAGATGAAAAGTAGATTTGAAATTATGATAAAAATTATCCATATTGTTTTTAACAATTGAAATATTTTCATCGATATCAGAACGAATTTGATTAGGGTCAATATAGGGAATTTGCTCTAGTTTTTCTTGTGTCTTATCAAGCCAAAGATTAATCATTTCTTCATTAACTTCTAGATGAAATTGTAATCCAACTGCACTACCAATTTGAAATGCTTGGTTAGGATAATTTTTAGAATATGCTAACCTAATTGCTTTTTCAGGTAAATCAAAAGTATCACCATGCCAATGAAACACAGTAAACGGGTTTGTAATTCCAGAAAATAGTTTAGAATTATCAATAATTCTAAGATCATGATAAAATCCAATTTCTTTTTGTGGACCTGAATACACTTTTCCACCAAAAGTTTTTGCAATTAATTGTGAACCCAAACAAATTCCAAGAAGTGGAACATTATCATCTACAGTTTTTTTAATTAGTCTTTGTTCTGCTTGCAAATAAGGTAAATTATCATTAGCACTTTCAGGTGCACCCAATATCACTACAAGAGAGTAATCCTTTTCTGGAAGTTTCTCGTGTTTTGCATTTACAGAGTTAATGAGGAATCCATCTTGCTGTAAAAGTTCGCCTAGATATCCAGAACCTTCAATTCTAGTATTGTGTACAATCAAAACTTCAGACATAATTAATTTTTAGCAAAAGCGATTAATATGTTAAAGCAAGCACAATGCTGTGTTTGTGACAGATCAAGAAATTCACGATCTAAAAAAATTTGTATTTCAATTAAATTTAATGAAAGATAGTATTGTCGTAGTTGAAGGAAAAGAGATGTGAGTGCATTAAAAAATATTGGATTTTCAGGTAAAGTAATAGAATTTCACAAGTTTGGTGGAGTTGTAAGTTTTGCAGATTTTGTTGCAAAATATGAAAAATAATAATTTTATTTGACAGAGATAGGAAAGGAAGATATCTCACTGGAAAAACAATTCAACTTTTAGAACGAAGAATCAAAATTGATCTTAGCTTTAAAAGAAAACTTGTCACAATTACTAAAGGAAAAATAAGATTTGTCGAACAGTTAGTTTGTTATGAATCGTATCTAGTTTAAATTTATGGCCAGATGCCTTTTTGATTAAATGCTTCCACAACTCGGCCTACTGCCAAAGCCATAGTAGCTCGTCGCATGTCAATTTTGTGCTTTTTGCTAATGCATGAGCGTCTTTGAAACCTTTTGTAATGTTGCCTTCCATCTTGTTTGCAACTTCATCAAAAGTCCAATAGTAGCCCATGTTATTTTGAACCCATTCCAAATATGAAATGCATACACCACCAGAGTTTGCCAGTATGTCTGGAATTACTAAAATATTTTTTTGATAAATTATAGGATCTGCTTCAGGTAGTGTTGGACCATTTGCAGCTTCAGCAATTATTTTACATTTGAGATTCTTTGCAATCTTTGCATTGATTTGATTTCTAATGCACCTGGAACCAAAACATCACATTTCATTGTGAGTAATTCTTCAGTTGAAATTTTCTTACTACCAGGGAATCCAACTACAGATCCTTTCTTTGCTTTGAATTCAAGTAGTTTACTAACTTTAGCTCCACTTGGAATTGAGATAGAACCTTTAGAATCACTTGCAGCAATTACTTTAGAACCCATTTTTTCTAAATATTCTCCAGCAAATGTAGATGCATTTCCAAATCCTTGTAGAACAACTTTTGCTCCTTTCAAATTAAGTTTGATAGCTTTTGCAGCTTCTCTTACACAGTATGCAACACCTAATCCAGTAGCAACATTTCGTGCTAGAGAACCACCCATTGAAATTGGTTTTCCAGTAATTACACCAGGTGCGTAAACATTTCCGTTTAATTTGCTAAATGTATCCATAATCTGAGTCATTTCTCTACCAGTAGTGTAAACATCGGGTGCAGGAATATCCTTACCAGGGCCTATGATTTCAAATATCTTATATGCAAATCCTCTGGTGAGTCTTTCCATTTCACCATCACTTAGTTTTTCTGTTTTTGGATTGACAAAGATTCCACCTTTTCCTCCACCTAATGGAATATCAACAATTGCACATTTCCATGTCATCCATGAGGATAATGCCATAACTTCACGTTCCATGTATTCAATTCCACCTTCAGGATTAAAGTATCGAATTCCACCTTTGTATGGACCTCTATCATTGTTATGTTGACTTCTAAAACCAATAAAATTTCTAATTTGTCCATTATCCATTCTTACTGGAATTTTTACTCTAAGAACTTTATTTGGTGTTGCTAAATATTCACGTAAACCTTTATCCTTAATTCCAAGAACATCGCATGCATCATTGACTTGTTTAGTTGCATTTGCAAATGGATCTGAACTTACCAAGACGATCGATTTTGAAACAGCATATTATATTAAGTTTAGTTCAAAGTATTAGATCGCATACTATGTTATTATGATTTGATTAAAGGTAGACCTTTTTTGATTCATCTTACGATCTAGTTTATCAATTGCCATATCAAGTGCACTGATGTTAACTTCTAAAAATGTAGATAGATGAAATATTGCACCATATTTATCTCCAAGCTTTAAGATCATGTTATTTTTCTCCAATACTTTCATGTGATGCTGAACTGCCTTGTAATCCAAATCCAGTTCCTGTGCTAATTGATGGGTGTTGTATGATCTTTCAAGTAATAACATGATTATCCGTAATCGTGTAAATCCACCTCTAGTACTGGTAAATAGATAAAATAGTAATTTGCAGGTCTGCTTATCGACTTTTCTTTGTTCAACTTTGGATTTAGTTCTCAAAAGTTCTTTGAATTCCAATAACTGGGTACTGGTCATATCCTTCAATATCATGGGAAAAATTCGCTTAAAACACTATTTCCAGATCTTATCCAAATCTACTACAAATTAACGAATGACAATTACCCTTAAATTGACTAAGAAGAAAATCGAAACATCATGATGGCATCACGTGGGTACGATATGACCCCTACAATGTATTCTCCTGATGGGCGAATTTATCAAGTTGAATATGCTATTGAGACAGTAAAAAGAGGCACATTAGCAATAGGCATTTGCAGTAAAGAAGGAGTCATCATGGCAGTAGAAGAGAAACCAAGGGCTTTACAGACATTAAACATTACACAAAAAATTTTTCAGGTAGATTACCATATAGGAGTAGCAGCCGCAGGATACATTCCAGATGCACGTGTTCAAGTCGATAATGCTAGATTTTTTTCACAGGGAAATAAAATGACTTATGATGAATCAGTAGAAGTTGCAACAGTTGCCAAACACTTGGCAGATCAATCTCATCAGTTTACACAATATTCAGGAGTACGACCTAACGGAGTTGCCTTAATTATTGCGGGAGTTGATCAAAAAGGAGAATCAATCTATGTAACTGATCCTAGTGGAACTTATGTTCAATATGCAGCAGTTGCCATAGGATCAGGTTCTGAAGATGTAAATACATTTTTAGAAAAATATTATACTGAA
>JAAUVF010000096.1 GCA_012030815.1 Nanobdellota archaeon
TTACTGTTCAGCCTGGTTGGAGAGCCAAATGGGAAACTCGAGATGTGTACCACTTTCTCATTTCCCTCTTTCTATTTAACGAAGATTCAGTTAGATCCAATCCTGTGACAAAAAGGCCTGGATAATGAGTGAATGAAGGATTTCAGTCTGAACATTGGATCACCCTTTACGAAACTACAAGTACAAATGGTGAAACTGTGTCATCTAAAATTGTGTGCGAGGTACTCAATAGACTCATGCCAGCTCAAGCTGTCTCTCCATTAGGAAGGTGTTTGCACCACGAACAAGCGGCGAGCGACGTCCTAACGGAGCCTTGTCCTTCGTCGGAAGTTTTAGGCTACTCTCATGTATCCCCCACGCAGCAACTATATTGTTCAAAGATGAGTCTGCGAAATTACTTTGAAACGTTCCGTGAGATGATGAAGGGTCGAGCTGGAATCCGCCCGGAATAGATGACATCTGACCGTTGCAATCCAAAGCAGGCTCTCCGCCATGTATTGATTCGTCATTATTGGCCAGGACGGTCCAGTCTTTGACTCCACTGACAGCATAGCCATATCCCATATTACTGCCACTGAGTGTGTTATTCACCACAACTCCACCGTGAAGCGGATCTCTCTGCTGCTCGTTTGGCATAGGGCATTGCCAAATTAGGCTTCCCATGCCCACACCAACATGTATTCTTGCTCCACGCGCTTCGATCGTATTGTTTCGAACGATCGTACCAGTATAGTCACCACTGTACGGTTCGCTATCAACCATATTGATTCCTCCTAGCATGGTCCTTGTTTTCGCTTGGATGGAATTTCCTTCCACGATCGTACCGGGAGCACCAAAGATCACTATTCCACCATCAGTTGCATCTTTGACGACGTTGTTGCGAACGGCCCCCGACTTACAAGCGTACGAGATACCGTCTGCAATTTCGTTGTGGACGTTGGAATGACTACCGCATGGGCCAATTTCATTATTCTCTACAATCGCTCCATAGCAGGGATCGTCTTGAGTTCCTTCGATGACGTGCAAACAAGCCCACGTCCTGGGATCGTAGGCCTTGACACCGGATATAACTTGGTTGAAAGATCCTTCCCCAGCGTCAATTAGGGCACTGCTCGAAAATTGCGGTGATACGTGCCCGAGATTCTCTCTATTTCCATCAATGACGACATCTTTTAGCTCCACGAATGAGCGGTGGAGCATCGAAACTGCTGTCACGATAGAGGGATCGTCGACGATGATCAATGCTTTTTTGTTGTTGAAATCTGCTCCTTTTGTGTAGAGCTTTTGGTGGTCATGTGAGAAAACAATTGGTGCCTTCAATCGGAAGATTGAACCCGGACAAAGAGCTGGCCTCGGCACCGGCCGATCGAGGGCGATATTGATTGCCTTTTCATCGCCTGATTCAATACAAGATATCTCCTTCGCACCTGATACATCATCAACTTGTGTCACATTCGATGATACTGCAACTTCCGCTGCAGTTTCTTGACTGGACCACAACAGCTCACCGTTGTCTAGATCCTGGACGATCAAGTCACCCGAATCTGTAATGGCTAGGCGGTACCTCTTGGAAGGGGAGCCACGAACCCCGCTTGTCCACACTTGAATCCTACAGGAATGCCGATCCTTCTCTTCGTCGACCAGCTGGCAGAGCCTTGGATTCACGTCGAACCGAAGATCTTTTACCTGCTGTTCTAAAACTAACAATCCATCGGGTTTGAGTTGAAAGAACGTGATATCCCAATCTTTGTGAAACAGGTTGGGGTTTGGGTCGATTCGAAGCATTGGCTCGAATGGCGACTGTCGCCCCTTGGTCTGCGACACAGTGAGCGAACCTGACCCGTCAATTACCACAGTGAAATCTCCTTCGATAAGTTTTGTTCCATTGTTTGGTCGCTTCTTGTATGTGACAAGGCGATTATTAAAAGGTGGCATATCCGAATGGAGGGCATTTTGGGGGGTGAAGGCTCATCCCAGTACGTCTTCAGGGTCGGTTTGACAGCAATGTAAGTCGATCGGTCGTTCGTGAGAAGGCAATCATGGAATGCGACGTGTTCGCACGGCCGCGCATCTTCCTTGTTGGCAAAGGCCGACAGATGTTTTGTGTCAACGCTGTATCGGCAGTTAGATTGAAAGAAGGTAGATCCTCTGTAGAGTGTAAGACCTCCGAAACATGACTTCACTGGCACAGTTCCATCGGGAGAATGCAAGGCCTCTTTCTCGAAGAAGTCAAGCAAATCTAGCTGCGTAAAGCCGCCATACATATCGTTGGATCGAACCATGCTTGGATCTTCGCCGGGCATGAATTTTTCGACAAGACGTCCGGCAAGTGGATATGGGAAAGTGTGGGGGGAAAGCACTGTCGCGAAGATATCATAGTATCCAATGGGATTAAACATCTGCCCGCTCGCGCAAAGAACATCAGTACCATCAACGTCTTGAGACATGATGTCCATTTCTTGCACCAATTGTTTGTTAGTAGGAATGCCCTTCAAGTCTAGGTCCATGACGATCACCACACTTTGGCTTAACAACGCAGCGGCATTACTCTCGCTATCGTTGACCAGACCATCGACAAAATGACGTCGGATGGAGGCCCGTTGCACGTCCCGAAGGTAGGCAATGCGATCAATTCGGTTGGGGAATAACTCCCGGACTCGTGCATCCTGCTGCAGAACAACGAACGGTGCGCAAGACTCATACTGAGCTCTACGTGCCTCGAGATCCGTGTTGGCGGAATCCAGGGACGTTAAAATGTGCACCGCAACTTGGTATTGACAGTTCAATTCGATAAGTTGGGTAAGTGTGCTGTCAGGGATAGAAGAAATGCCGTCGATCAACCCTGCCAAAATTCCCATACTCTTGTCAGAATCGTGTTGGCCAGGAGTCAAGAAAGATGCTTCGAAAGAAGATGTTGGATTTTGTTCGTCTAGCGTAGTTTCGGTATAATTGCTTTCGACCGCGCTTTGAATTTGAACCATGACATCGTCGGTGTTAAAAAGTGATCGGTTAGGATTCTTAACACCTTCTTCTTTTTCCTCACTACCAACAGATACCGCAAACAAGAACCTAAGTTGTTGCCATGAGTTGACAATTGCCAAAAAATTGAAAATTGCAAAACAAGTTGTACAGAGCTTCAACAGTCGATAATTACTCGTCTGTCGTCTAGTGGCTGGTGCAGGATCTCGAGAACGATGATTTGGAGGGGACCGCTTCTCAATCTCAAAAATTTTTATACTTGAGGGAGGAAAACTTGAGTTCGACGAAGATAATCGTACATAACGGGAACTATCCTTTTCACTAGAGACAGTTGTGGAAGGGGGCAAACTCTGGGCCGACAGTAGACTGACCATGGACGGGGAGGATGACAGTCCTCTGTTTCGAGGCAACTCAGGCAGACCCATAACGCTCGTTTTTGGAAGTTGAGGAGTCGTTCTTGGTGTTACTGATCCAAACAAATTATGAGAAATCCCCGAAGCACAAAGTGGGGACTTACAATTTCCAATCTTGCATTGGTTTGCTACTACTGGTACCGCGGTCGAAGTTTTGGATTCTGAAGAGGAAATTTCTCTATGAGGTACTTCGTATGTTGTTGTGATCTTGGGACAGAACTTTGATGAAATGATGACGGCACCGAATCGGCGAATAAGAGCATAGGTATGAACTTTAACTGGTGAGAATACCGGTTTGAACCTTTCTCTTTTTGGGAAAGCAGGACCCAAAACAATGCAAGCCCAACTCGCCGAAGTCGCGTTTCCACTTTTGCAAATTCGACTCCGTTACAGTATACAGTAGCCCCAAGTTCAAGTAGGAAATTTGGGATGCTTCCGAGAACAACACGTCATTCTCCTTTCTTTTGCACAAACAAGCCACCACCGACCTTGTGAATTTTGAGTGACGTGGTTTCTGTCTCCCTTCTTTGGTACAATCGGATCTTGTCAGCATCAAAACGAAGAGATATTCACTGCTGTACGATGCGAAGAGACCGACCTTGTGAATTTTTGATTGACGTGGTTTCTGTCCTTTGTCTTGTTTGTTTCTCGTCAAGAAGGAAGTCCAACAAACTTGTCTTCACTGCCTACCGTAGACAAGAAGGTGGAATCAAATCGAATCAAGTTGAATTTCTCTTGAACTCCGACGTTTGACCGGTCAGTGCTCACTTCCTGGCCATCATTGACGAGCACTTCTCGTGTTCCCAACATTGTTAAGCATAAACTCTACACCATCGTAACCATGACGCAACGATTCTACCCCACCCTTTGCGCGGCACTCCTGACATGCTGCGTTATTGTGCAGCTGACGCTTCGCAACGGAGAATTGCTTCACAGTTACGGTCCTAATAATGGCATTGCGTGCGATAGCTTGCCTTCCTATCGACCCTTTGATGAAGCAGGCACACTTTCCGTCCAAGATCGTCTCCATTTAGAAGTTGATCGGCTACGTTTCGAGATCGCCAAAGAATCACTCCGAATGATGATGGAAGACACTGAAGAGGCTGCAAAGAGGAGTCACACTGCTGATATTTCTGCGATGGTCGAGCTGATGGTTGAAGCTCTTCATTCAGTTGGCGTGCGACAAGTTCATGACAAGATGTTGACCACGCAAGAATTTGCTGTAGCCCTGACAGATGCTGCGAAATCGTTGGGGATCAAAGGTTTCCGAACCGAACAGAAGAAAGGGGATGACCAGCCAATGATCTCGTATTTGAACGTACCCAGCGATCGAAAGTTTGGTCGAACAAAACCCTCTGTCATGGTCATCTCTGGTGGTTGCGTCATATCATTGGATCCGTAATGGCGGACCAACTC
>JAAUVF010000097.1 GCA_012030815.1 Nanobdellota archaeon
CATTGAAATAAAATGGGCCTCGCAGCTAAGGCCTAATGATGCAAAGTCATTAGCAACATTTAAAAAGAGAGTGATACTAACCCAAGCATATCACTAGAGGAAAAATTGATGGGATGATCAGTTTTTCCTGTTTTCAGATTTTTCTCTATCAGGAAGGAATTTTTTATCATTATTGCAGTAAAACTGAATTATTTCTTTTTCATAGATATGTCCTGCAGCGTTAAGTTTTTTGAATACATCCTGAACAAATGCAATATTTTCTGAAGAGCTAGTCTTATAGAAAAAATCAAAATTAATACCAAACGAAGTAAAATCATCATAGTCTCGTTTATTCCAATGGGCCACATATTCTGACGGGGTCTTTCCTTCTTTTTCAGATTGTATTAAGATAGGAGTACCAAAATCATCAGATGCACAAACATAGTAAGCTTCAACTCCATTTAATTTTAGAAATCTAGTCGTCACATCAGCTGGCAGATACGTAGATGCAACATGCCCAAGATGGATTTCACCATTAGCGTAAGGTAATGCACTAGTAATGATTGCTTTGTTTTTCATGGATATGATTTTGAAATCTAATTGAGGTTAAGAAGTTTTACCAGCTATTGGCATATTTGACTTGTTCTGGTGTAAGCTTATCAATTTTTACATCCATGGCTTTTAGTGCATCAACGGCAACTTGTTTATCAATTTCTTCTGGAACGTTAATGATTTTGTTACCAATTTTTGCATGGTTGTTTAAAATGTACAAAACAGATAGAATTTGATTAGAGAAAGACTGAGCCATTACTTCAGGAGGATGACCTTCTGCAGCAACAAGATTTGCTAATCGTCCTTCACCAATTAAATAAACACGTTTACCATTTTCAGAGTACATTCATCAAGATTTGCTCTTACTCTTTTTACAGACTTTGATTCTTTAAGTAAAAATTTGCTGTCAATTTCAACATCAAAATGTCCCACATTACCCATTATTGCACCATTTTTCATTTTTAAAATGTGTTCTTTTCTAATTACACTTGTCATTCCTGTACAGGTGATAAAGACATCACCAACTTTACAAGCTTGGACCATTTGCATTACTTCAAAACCATCCATATGGGCTTCTAATGCTTTGATAGGATCTATCTCAGTTACAATTACTTTGGAACCCATTCCTTGACATCGGGATGCAACACCACGTCCTACCCAACCATAACCAACAACTACAACTCGTTTAGATGCCATCAGTAAATTCATGGCACGTAGATAACCATCGATTGTACTTTGTCCAGTTCCATATCGATTATCAAACATGTGTTTTGTATACGCTTCATTTACTAAAATTACAGGATAGCGAAGTTTGCCTTGGTTTTCAACTGCTCTGATTCTAGTAACACCTGCAGTAGTCTCTTCGGTTGCTCCAAGAATTTTCATATTCTTGTATCTATTATCAAAATGGGCCTTTACGTTCATGTCAGCACCATCATCAGTCAAAATAGTTGGTTTGTGATTCAAGACTTGATCAATACACCAATCATATTCTTTTACAGATTGACCGTGCCATGCATAAACATGGATTCCTTGCGATGCCAAAAATGCTGCAATATCATCTTGTGTTGTAAGTGGATTTCCACCGCAGCAAGCAACAGTAGCACCAAGTTCCTTCGCACCCATTAAAAGAACAGATGTTTCTTTTGTAATGTGTAAACAAAATCCCAATGTAATACCTTTGAGTGGTTGAGATTTTTTAAATCGGTTAATAGTATTATCTAAAATTTGCATATGAGATCTAGCCCATTCATAAGACAGTTTACCGTCTTGAATCAATTTTGCGCTAGATTTTACCTTGCTCATACACTTTGGCGTTAAAAATGAGTATAAAATTCTATCATGCGAATATAAATAAATGACAAAATAATCGAATTAGCAGTATGACTTGGAAAAAAATTGCAGAAAAAGGCGACATCGCAGCTGGAAAAGGAAAGGCCTTTAAAATTGACGGTAAACAAATTGCAATTTTTAATCAAGACGGATATCATGCAATAGATGATCTTTGTGTTCATCAAGATGGCTCTATCGCACCAGGTAAATTAGATGGAGACATAGTAGAATGCCCATTACATTTTTGGCATTATAACATCAAAACGGGGGAATTGAAAGATTATCTCAAAGATGTAAAATTAGCAACGTATCATGTTGAGGCCAGAAATGATGGAATTTATGTAGATTTGTGAGTATCAAATTCGTAAAAAAACTTTGTAAAATTAAAAAAATACAGTATGTTTTCAGTCATCATATTTGTAATTTTTTGTAAAGACAAAAAAGAGAAAATTCCAAAAATGGAATATTAGCATTTACCTTTTATGCAAATAAAATAAAATCAATGTATGAATAATAAAATAATTCTTCCAGCATTACTAGGAATCATCATAATTGGAATTACCCAGTATACATTTGCTGAAGAGTTAGAAACAATGTCATTTATCATGATAGATGTAGAACAAATTGAACAGCCTAGCTCTAGATATAATTCTGAACAAGTTACAATATTTGGATTTGTTGAAAATTACACCAGAGGACTAGAAGTTGGCATTACATTGACTCATCCAGATGGTTCGATAGAGGAACTAAACACATATGCAACAAAAGATGGAGAGATATACATGATAATTCAAGTTAATGGAGAATCGCAAATAGGAGGTCATCAACTAACTTTGAAATATGATGGGGCTGAATTAGCATCTACAACATTTGAAGTGTTAGAAAAACCAAAACAATAAGAGCATAGTCAGCATATTATGAAAAACACCACCATAAGACCCACTTCATTTAAGATGAAAAGAATAAAAGAAAAAGACAGTAAAATCAGCTAAAGTAGTTTCAAAATTAGGTACAATTTTTATTCTCACATATTATGTAAATTAGTTATTGAACCAAGACATCATAGATGAAATCATAAATCAAGATTATACTGCAATTACAGAAACTATTGAAGATTTCTTATCAGAACAGATAGAAAAAAATCACATAAAAGGAGTAATTCTAGGATTAAGTGGTGGAATAGATTCGGCAGTATTAGCATACATTTGTAAAAGAAAACTAAAAGACAAAACAATGGCAATAATAATGCCAGACACACAAATTACTCCAAGTATAGAAACTGAAGATGCAATGAAAATGATTGCATTAACAGGAATAGAATACAAATTAATCGATATAAAGCCCATAGTAAACGAATACTTGCATTATCTAGAGCCAAATGATTGGGCAAAAGGAAATCTCAGAGCCAGAATAAGAACAAACATCTTGTATTACTATGCAAATGCAAAAAAATTATCTCGTATTAGGATCAAGTGATAAAAGCGAATACTTGATTGGCTACTTTACAAAACATGGAGACGGGGCATCAGATTTAGTTCCAATAATTTCATTATACAAATTACAAGTTAGAGAGATTGCAAAATTTTTAGGTGTTCCTCAAAACATTATTGAAAAGAAAAGCAGTCCTCACCTTTGGAAGGAACATGAAGCAGAAAAAGAAATAGGGGCATCATATGAAGAAATAGACTCTATACTGTATTGTATTTTTGATAAAAAACTTTCAATTGAAAAACTAGTGAGTTATTAAAAATAGACAAACAAATTGTTGAAAAAATAAATCAACTACATATCAACAGTACTCATAAAAGAGAAACAGTACAAAAACCATTTGAGGAATAATAATGAGATTACAAGATACACTTAGTAATTCAGAGCAAACAGTAGAGAGTTCAAAAAAGACAAGAATTTACTTATGTGGAGTCACAGTTTATGACGAATCTCATATTGGACATGCAAGAACAATAATTGTTTTTGACGTATTAAGAAAATATTTAGAGAGTAAAAAAATCGATGTTGAGTTTATACAAAATTTTACTGATGTAGATGATAAAATAATTAATCGAGCAAAAACAGAAAATACAACTGCAGAGCAAATTAGCTTAAAATATATTAAAAACTATTTTATAGATTTTGATAGGTTAAACGTTAAACGTGCTACAAACTATCCCAAAGCAACTGAGCATATAGACGACATAAAAAATTTCATCATAAGATTAGTTGAAAAAGAGATAGCATATGTCACAAAAAATGGAGTATATTTTTCAGTATCAAAGTTTCCTCAATACGGTAAATTATCAAAAAAAGAAAAATAGATGAACTACAATCAGGTGCAAGAATCGAAATTGATGAGGCAAAAAAAGATCCTCTTGATTTTGCATTATGGAAATTCTCAGATATTGAGCCATTATGGGATAGTCCATGGGGCAAAGGAAGACCAGGATGGCATATAGAATGTTCAGCAATGAGCATAAAGTATCTTGGAGAAAATTTTGACATTCATGGTGGCGGTAGAGATTTGATATTTCCCCATCATGAAAATGAAATTGCACAGTCAGAGGCATACACAGCAAATCAATTTGCAAAAATTTGGATGCATGTAGGAATGGTTACTATCAATGGTGAAAAAATGTCAAAATCACTTGGAAACGTTAGATCAATAAAACATGTCTTAGATAACTGGGGACCAAACATCATAAGATTATTTTGTTTATCAGGACATTATTCAAAACCTATTGACTATACAGAAGAACTATTAAAAGAAAATCTCATAAAATGGCGCCAAGTAGAAACATGCTACTATGAACTTGTTCATGCTAATAACACTAGACAGACAAATGACAACAAATCAATAATCGAGAATTTTGGAAAAGAGTTTGATATTGCCTTAGAATCTGACCTTAACACACATCTTGCACTTTTCAGCATTTTTTAAA
>JAAUVF010000098.1 GCA_012030815.1 Nanobdellota archaeon
TGAAGGAAAGAAAATAGGAATCATCAAGGAGATGATAGGAGAAGGTATAGATCCTGCAGTATTGACAGCAACAAAGGAAGCAATATCAAAACTAGAAGGTCTAGGTGCAATTTGTGAAGAAGTATCACTAGACATGGTAAAATATTCTGTTGCTGCATATTATACAATTACTGCAACAGAAGCAGGAAGTAATCTTGCAAGATATGACAATCTAAGATATGGTTATGATTTTCCAGTAGAGGGATACGAGTTTAATTCATACATCTCAAAAGCACGACGCAATTTTGGTCCTGAAGTTACAAGAAGAATGATTTTGGGAGGATTTGTTCCATCCGCAGGACATGCTGGAAAATATTTTCTTAAAGCATTAAAAGTAAAAAATAAACTGACAAAAGAAGTCAATGAAGCATTTAAGAAATTTGATCTTTTAGTTGCACCGACTGTACCCGTACTTCCTTTCAAATTAGGTGAAAAAATAAATGACCCAGTAGCATTATTTCTAGTAGACATTAACACTGTAACTGCAAATCTTACAGGAAAACCAGCCATATCCATCCCATTCTCACATTCTAATGGATTACCCATAGGAATTCAACTACTTGCAGATTCAAATAATGACAAAGCATTACTTCAAGCAGCATATGCATTAGAGCAAACTGTTTCTTTACCAGAGGTACCTCTATGACAATGATAGGATTAGAGATTCATTGTCAATTAACAAATCTACAAAGTAAATTGTTTTGTTCATGCAAGGCAAACTATAGAGAGTTTGAAATAAATGAAAATATTTGCCCAATATGTATGGGATTACCGGGGAGTTTACCCAGATTGAATAAGGAAGCTGTCAAAAAAGCAACAATAATTGCGATGGCGTTAAATTGTTCCATCCCTGAAAAAATCGCTTTTTTTAGAAAAAATTATTTTTATCCAGATCTTCCAAAAAATTTCCAAATTACTCAACTCAATATTTATGGAGATACAAGTGTTGGAGGTCCTGGCTCCATTATGGTTGGAGATAAAAAGATTAGAATTACTAGAATTCAATTAGAAGAGGATCCAGGCAGATTAATCTACGAAGGAAGTTCATCAAAAAATCAAATCACATTAGCAGATTATAATCGTGCAGGCACGCCATTAGTAGAAATAGTAACAGAACCAGACTTTGAGAATCCAAAAGAAGTAAGAGGATTTCTAAATATTTTATCAGATTTATTAGAAAATCTCGGAGTGTCAGATCCTAGCCTAGAGGGAGCAATGAGGGCAGATGCCAACGTATCAATTGAAGGTGGAAATAAAGTTGAAATAAAAAACATAGGATCATTTCATGATTTAGAAAAAGCAGTGCATTTTGAAATAACACGACAACAAAGTCTACATTCAAGAGATATTCCTATTATTCAAGAGACACGACATTGGGATGATAAAAGAAAAATAACCATATCATCAAGATCAAAAGAAGAAGATTTAGACTATAGATATTTCTTAGAAGGTGATATTCCTTGGATTATAATTAGTAAGGAAATTAAAGATAAATTAAAAACGGAAATGCCAGAAAGCATTAGTTCTAAAAAACAGCGCTATATTTCAAAATATGACATTCCAACTCAGGTGGCTGAAGTTCTATCATCAGATAAATTTTATTCAGATTTATTTGAAAATTCACACACTAAAGAAAATGCCAAAGAAATTGCAAACATCATAACTACAGATTTAATGGGATTGGTAGACACCAGAGAGAAGAGAGAAAAATCAAAATTAAAAGCATCTCATCTCAGAGATATAGCTGATTCAATACAATCAGGCAAGATTGCACGAAATTCTGCTAAAAATGCATTATATCAGATTGTAAAAACAGGAGATAGTTTATCAGAGATTATATCCAAACTGGATCTAGGAAATATTTCTGATGAATCAGAATTGACAAAAATTATCGAATCTACAATCTCTGAAGAACCTCAAGCAGTAGAGCAAGCAAAGTCCAATCCACAGACAATAAACTATCTGGTTGGAAAAGTTATGCAAAAACAAAAGGAAAGCTGATCCCAAAATAACTTTGGATTTATTAAAAAAGAAGATTCGATGATTTTATGGCAGAGTTATCTTTAGAAGACATTGAATTCATCAAAATATTGGCAAATTCGGATTCCACCATACTACAAGCAGGCATGAATGAGGCGACAAAATACAAACTAGATGCCCAAATAGGGAGAATTCTGCGTGAATATTACAAAGAAAATACAACAAATACAAAAAGTGGATGGATAGAAAAATTTGAAAAAGTAGGGATTACTGAAGATGATGGAAAGGCAGCTATTGCATGTGCAAGAAGACTAGGAATTGACATATCTTGAATTTCAAAAATCTTTTTACGTCTATGGGTTTTCTAAATTAATAACTTGTCAAATTTTGTATTTTCACCAACAAAGAATCAAATTTTAGATTCTAACATCTACAAGTTTATGAACAAATATGATATTTCAGACATAAATGATTTATCAATTAAAGCAAATCAAAATCCAGAATGGTTTTGGCAAGAGGTAAGTAATGAAGTAGGAATCGTTTGGGATAAACAATATACAAAAATTTTAGATACTACAAAAGGAATTCCGTGGCCATCATGGTTTGTAAACGGTCAGACCAATATTTGTAAATCATCAGTGGAAAAATTTTCTAAACATACACCAAATAAAACAGCATATACTTTTGTATCAGAAGACGGCAATAGTTCAAAATGTTACGTATTTTGAATTAGAACACAAAGTAAACAAGCTTGCAAATGCGTTAAAACAATTAAAAGTCAAAAAAGGAGATGTAGTTGCAATATATCTTCCAATGATTGAAGAGGCAATACTTGCAATTCTTGCTTCTGCAAAAATAGGAGCGATTCAAACAGTTATTTTTCAGGATATAGTTCAGAATCATTGCAAATTAGATTAAAAGACTGTAAAGCAAAAATTCTTTTTGTCTGTGATGGATTTCAAAGAAATGGAAAATTAATTTCTCAAAAGCAAATCATCATGAATGCAATAAAGGATACAAAAATTGAGAAAATAATTGTGACGCAATACAAAGGAGTGGATGTTTATGAAGAATCGGAGCAATGTATTTTTTATGATAGACTAGTGCATGAACAAAGTACCATTTGCGATACTGAAATCACCAATTCAGATGACCCATTGTTTATTTTGTACACGTCAGGTACAACAGGAAATCCAAAGGGGGTAATTCACACACATGGGGGGTTTTCAGTTTTTGCAGGCTATCAAGCAGCATTTTTAATTGATATGAGTGAAAATGATGTTATTTTATGGCCAGCTGATATTGGTTGGATCACAGGACTTGTTTGGAACGTATATGGACTGTTAATCAGAGGAGCCAGTGCAATACTTTATGATGGCGCATTAAATTTTCCCAATTTTGAAAGAATTTGGGACATGTTATATCAATACAAAGCTACAATTTTTGGCATATCCCCAACTGCAGTAAGATTATTTAAAAAAAATAACATTGAACCGTTAAAACTTCACACATATGAAAATATCAAAAACATACCAACCACAGGAGAACCATTGGATGAAGATTCTTGGTGGTGGTTGTTTGAGAATGTAGGAGATAAAAAATTCCAATCATGAATTTATCTGGAGGGACTGAAATTGGAGGAGCCATGTTATCTGTTTTTCCAGGAATCAAACTAAAACCAACTACAGTTGGAATTCCATGTCCTGGAATGAACTTAGATGTTTATGATGAATATGGAAGAACTATTCGTCAAAAAAATGGATATCTGATAATAAAATCCCCATGGCCAGCAATGACAAAAGGATTGTTAAACGATGATTCTCGTTATCTGCAAACATATTGGTCACGATTTGATAATGTTTGGTTTCATGGAGATTATGTGTATGTTGATGAGGATGGTTTATGGTACATGAAAGGAAGAGCAGATGATGTAATTAATGTGTCAGGTCACAGAATGAGTACTGCTGAAATTGAACAGGTGGTAATATCACACATTAAAGTTTCAGATGCAGCTTCAATTTCGATTCCAGATGAGATAACGGGCGAGGCAATTGTTGTTTTTTTGTGTCTGAAAATAAATCAGAAAAAGAATTAGAAAAAGAATTATCCAATTACATTTCTGAAAAATTGGCAAAATTGCTCGTCCAAAACTCATATATCAAATATCAGAACTTCCAAAGACAAGAACTGGAAAAATTATGCGACGAGTATTAAAATCAAAACTACTAGGAAAGGAGTTAGGAGACTTGTCTTCTTTAGAAAATCCTCAAGTATTAGATGAAATTTCTAAATTATAATCAACTGGGCACATAATAATTTAATAAGACATTATAATTTAATCCTAGAATTTTTTGGGATATTAAAATAAAATGTGGTACATACATTTTCGACACTTTCAACCCATATCTTACCACCTAAACCCTCCACAATTCCCTTACAAATTGCCAGTCCCAAACCACTCCCATCTCTTTTTCTACTTGTAGAGGTATCAATTTGATAAAATTTCTTAAAAATTTCCTTTTGATTATCTAAAGATATCCCCACACCATTATCTTTAACAAAAAACTGAATAAATTCATCATCACATTTTGCCCCAATTAATATTTCTCCTTTTTCAGGAACTACAAAATCAATAGAATTTTTATCAAATTAGAAAAAACCTGGTTAATTCGATCACTATCACTAAAAATAATTTTCATTACCGGAATAATCATTAGTTATTTGAATTTTTTCTGATTTACAGTAGGAGTAAAATCTTTGATAATTAAATTTAAAA
>JAAUVF010000099.1 GCA_012030815.1 Nanobdellota archaeon
ATTAATGAATAAAAAAATAAATATGTAGAAAGATGTAATTTGGGAGCGCGGCACAAAATGAAATAAAGATTTAAAAAACGGAGAGATATTACTGTTAGATAATTTACGTTTATGTGCTGAAGAAAATTATGAGTTCACGCAACAAGAAGCTGCAAACACCATAATGGTAAGTAGATTATCAAAGCTGTTTGATCTTTGCGTGTTGGATTCATTTCCTAGTGCACATAGATCTCATCCATCAATAGTTGGATTTCCTTATGTCCTTCCAGCATGTGCAGGTAGAATTGTAGAGAGGGAAGTTAGAAATCTTGATGAGATAATGACGGTTGCAAAGGCACCTCACGTGATTGTTCTTGGAGGTTCCAAAGTTCCAGATAGATTAGAAGCAATCAAGTTATTGATTCAAAATGGCCGTGCTGATCACATATTACTTACAGGCTTAATTGGAAATGTCTTCATGCGCGCACAAGGAAGAATAAGATATCCATTGGGAATAAAAAGAGAAGACGAGGTAGTATCAAAAGCCCATGCCTTAATTGGAGAATATCCTGATGTTTTCTCTACTCCAGTAGACATTGCAATTGACAAAGATGGAGATAGAGTGGAGATGGACGTAAGAGAACTTGAAGTAGGAGACAAAATTTATGATTTGGGTCCTAAAACAGTAGAACATTATTCAAAATTAATTGCAGGTGCTGGAACAGTTTTCATAAGTGGTCCTGCAGGATTCTTTGAGAAAGAAAACTTTAGCTACGGAACAAAGGGATTACTTACCGCAGTTGCAAATTCAATGGCAACAACAATAGTGAGTGGAGGTCATTTGACATCTGCTTTAAAAAAATATGGACTTGCAGAACAAATAGATCATATCAGTACAGCAGGAGGAGCACTTGTTCTTTATCTTACAGGTGAAAGACTTCCAATGATAAGAGCATTAGAAGATGCAGCTACAAAATACAGATCTAAATAGACGATTTACACGAAGGATTAGGACAGATTGGTTTTTCATTCATTCCAAGATATACATCTAAATTACATGCATTGCAATGTTGTTTTTTCATAGGTTCGAATAGCTTCATCCAAATGGTTGTGAAATTTTGTGCAATATTTCTTGCAAGACCAGAATTACACAGATCAGTAAAATATGATTCAGTGTCATCGATAATCCAAGAAGGATCAAGATCACCGTTTTGTTTTATTTTTTCAAAAATTTCATCATTAGTAAATTTTGCATCAACATCATTATGATTTTCAAAAATAATTTTTCTAATTTGAAGTGAGATAGGAGTTACAGGAGTAAATGTATTCATATCAGTACAGGTTTGCTGCCTCTTCTTTTAACTTATCTACATCTTGAGAATCTTTCATATTGGTTCCAAGATAAGAGTAGAGAGCAGATTTCAATACCTTTAGGGAAAGCAGTGCACATTTTATACGAACTGCCTGTAAATGTTCTAATCCCAATTCACTTAAGACATCATGTTTAGTAATATTTCGAACTTCTTCAATTCCCTTACCCTTTGTAATTTCTGTCAATACAGAAGAGCAAGCCATGCAAATAGCACATCCTTTACCATGAAATTTAATGTCAGATACTTTACCATCTGCAATTTTCATGTCAATGTCAATGCTATCACCGCATAAGGGATTAGAATCATGAAAAGTAACATCAGGATTTTCAATTTTACCAAAATTAATTGGATTTCTAGAATAATCTATTATCATCTCATGATAAATATCTGCATTGCCGCTCATAATTTGAATATCCTCGCTACTTTAGTTAATGCAGTAATCAAAGAATCCACTTCTTCTTTAGTATTGTAAATGTAAAAACTTGCTCTAGATGTAGCTGCAACATTTAGTCTTTCCATTAATACTTGAGCACAGTGATGCCCAGAACGTACTGCAATACCTTCCTCATCGATTATTTGAGCTACATCATGAGGATGGACATCTGAAAAATTAAATGAGATTACACCACCTCTTTTTGAGATATCTTTTGTACCGTAAATTGTAAGTCCCTTTACTTGTGATAATTTTTCAATGGCATAGGTTGTCAATTCAATTTCATGTTCTCGTACATTTTCCATTCCAAGTTTTGTAAGATAATCTATGGCAGTTCCCAATCCTATAACATCAGCAATGTTTGGTGTACCAGCTTCAAATTTGTAGGGTAAGTCGTTCCATGTTGTTTCATATTTGTGAACTTCTCTTATCATATCACCGCCACCATGAAATGGATTCATTGTTTCCAATACAGATTTTCTAACCCATAAAACTCCAATTCCTGTAGGTCCTAGCATTTTATGGCCAGAAAACGCAAAAAAATCACAGCCCAGTTTTTCAACATTTACTGGCATATGAGGAACAGCTTGTGCTCCATCAACTAAAGTAAGTACACCATGCTCTTTACATTTTGAGATAATTTTTTCTGCATCAGTAATTGTACCTAGAACATTAGACATCAGACTAAATGTTACTAGTTTGACTTTACCTGTTGCAAGATATTTATCAAGATCATCTAAGATTAATTCCCCATTGTCATCCATGCCAATGTATACTAGTTTGGCTCCTTTTTCCTGAGTTAAGAGCTGCCAAGGCACAATATTACTATGATGTTCATATTCGGTGGTAACGATAATGTCATCTTTATTGATATGAGATCTTCCCCATGCATATGCAACTAGATTTATCGCCTCAGTAGTCCCTCTAACAAAAATAAGTTCTTCTCTATTTTGTATGTGAATGAAATTTGCAATCTTGTCTCTAGTTGATTCATAAAGTTCAGTTGCTTCTTCTGCTAATGCATAAACTGCTCGATGAATGTTTGCGTTATGATTTCTATAATAGTCAGTAATTGCATCAATTACTTGATTTGGTTTTTGTGTAGTAGATGCATTATCTAAATACACAAGGGTCTTATTGTCTCGAACTATACGTTGTAAAATAGGAAAGTCCTTTCGTAAATTTTCAAAAGTAGTTTGTGCACTTTGCATTTCTAAACCTCGACATAGATCTCGTTTTGATCTATTTTAACATTGTATGTAGTTAATGGCGTTTCAGCAGGAAGATTTCCAGGTTTGCCATTTTGTAAATTAAAAACGGATAGATGTAATGGACATCTCACTCCTTCTTCAGTAAGAAATCCAGTTGAGAGATCTGCATCAGCATGAGTACAAATTTAGATCAGTTGCATAAATTTTTCCTTTTTGATTTGCTAAAAGAATTTTTTTATTATCATGTGTAAATCCAAAAAGCTGACCTGTCTTTACTTGATCCAATTTACAAGCTTTAATCCATTGAGCCAGATTGATCACCGATACTTGTAGTGTTGCTCAATTTCAGAATCTTCATTGTAACGTGTTTCTTCAATTTCAACAAACTTTGTAAGTTCCTCATCAGTGTTAATTGTCAATTCCCTAGATTCCCATTTAGATTCAATCAAGTATGCAATCCAAGCTCTAACTTGGTATGACATTTTTCTAGACATTGGTTCCAAAAATCCTTCAACTATAGTTCTTTCAGCCTCAGCTTCAGTAAGACATCTAGTTTTAAGATAGAAAATTTGCTCTTCATCAATTTGGGCAACTGATGCAGAGTGAGTGGCTTTGACATCATTAGTGAAGATTTCAAGTCCAGGAATTGCATCAGATTTTGCGTCTTTATCAAGTAGAATAGAACGACCAGACAAGAATGAATTTGACTTTGTTGCTTTTTCTTTAATTCTAATCATTCCTTTGAAAAGAGATTTTGATTTATTTCTCAGAATAGATTTTTCAACAACTCTAGCTTCAGTAGATGGGCTTTCATGATTCACATTTGTTTGAATGTCAAAAGATTGTTCATTGTTTCCAAAGATTACCTCGGAGTCATTTGAAGATGCACCTGTTCCATTAAGAAAATATTCTATTTTGTATCTAGACAACATAGAGCCAAACAATCCAGAATACCAATTTACTTTGGCATCTTGTCCAAGATCAGTTCGTCTAGTAGAAAAGTTTACAGTTGTTTGATCCATCATTTGCAATGTCGTAACATCAAGTTGTGCATTTTGAGCAATGTTTGTGTTTAGTAATTCAAGATATGCTTGTTGTTTTTGTGCTTTAAAGGAATACAATTCTTGAATTATTACTGCTTTGCTGCTTTCGTCTGCAAAGATAACATTTCTAGCGATAGTAGAAATTCCATCATCAGATAAACAAGATAAGATGTGAATTGGTTTTTCTAAAACTAAATTGCGTGGGATGTGAATAAAAATTCCGGAGTTAAATGCAGCGTTATTTAGGGCAGTAAATTTATCTTCTTTTGAATTTGATGCTTCTAGTGCTTTTTTTACTAGTTCAGAATTATTTTTTATTGCATCATCAATTGAAGTAATTACAAGACCTTTTGATTTTAATTCATCAGAGACGTGAATTTTGTGCGTATTGCTACCAATTTGGATGATGCAGGTTTCTTTTTCTAATTCATGCAATCGTTTTTGAAGGAATACTGGAATTGTGTTAGTAGTAGTTGCAGAAAATGAAACTTGTTGTGGATCCATTTTTTTTGCATCAGTATATTTGTTGTATAATGGTGATGTTTCAATTGGTAAAGCATCATAGATAGATAACGAACTTTGTCTGTACTGTTTTAACCAATCAGGTTCATTTCGTGATGAAGATATTTCTTCAACATGTCGAGAATTAATTTGAGACAGTGTTTGAGACATGATTAATCGAAATTGATGTTGGAAAGATTAACCCACTGAATCATCCATCTCTAATTTGATGAGACGGTT
>JAAUVF010000100.1 GCA_012030815.1 Nanobdellota archaeon
ATCCTCAGAAATTTCAAATTTTATGGGAGCAAAATTGATTCCCTTGATCTCTCCTATCAACTTGGCAAATTCTGCCATAAATCCGCCAGCCTTTCCGCTAAAAATCATCTGAAGCGCATCTCTCTGTTTTTGGTCAGCACGCTCATCAAAAAATAAACCCAGATTCACTTTTGTATTTCCTGCCCAAATATTTCCTTCAAAGGCTCCTATAGCTAATGCATTCAATCCGTCGAGAGATGTATCACCATAATGTCCTTTGTTAATATGATATGCCAATACCCTCACAATCACCGAAGATGTCTTTCGCCCCAAACGGACAGATCGTCCAAGAAAACACGAACAACCCCGTGTCCACAAGGAAGAGCACGATAGTCGACCGGCCCGACGATCACAAAGACAGTATCTACGGGAAGATGAGGTGGAGGACCTGGAAGATCTGGCAATTGGAAGAGTTCACACGGCCTTTAGCTATAATTCTGACGACTCGGCCGAAAGTCTTGTGGAGGAGCAGTCCCGGGGATCGCGATACAGTGGTGAACAACGCAAGCAAAAGGGACACCGCTCGACGACACACCACCACCCACATCGGTCTTCCAGGCATAGTCGAACCGTTGAAAGAGATTCGGACGACGGCCGCGATTTCATCGTGGGATCCGCATCGTGGTGCAAAGCACGAAAGGGTTGCAAGGAATACGACGGTGACGAACAACGGACTTCTCGCGAAGAAAGACGTTTAGATCTTGAAGATTATGAGAGACCTCGATACGACAGAAAGAAATGGACCACTCAGAGAGAAAGTCGTGACGAAATTTCAGTTGACTATCGAAGGAACCACCATGACGAGGATGATGCAATGAGGGAATCCAGTCGTCCGCGATCTAGCAGTCACCGGGAGGTTGCACATCGCAGCAACGGTCCTGATATTGTTCGAAAAAGTCATGATGCCCGTGCAAAAGGACTGGGACTCTATGGAAATCTATAGTCGAAGGCTCAATCGTGTGGACGCTAGCAGCTACTACGTAGCACCTTCGGGTAAGGTAGCCTCTGACTATGAAACCTCTGTTCAAATCGAAGAGCCCCGAGTCCCCCGCCAAAAACGGTCGAAGGGATTCTTGGGTCGAATACGAGAAAGTGTCCGCGGCGGACCTTCAAAGAAGGAAAGAAGAAGGGAGAAATCAAGAGGGGGCGATACCTATGCCACTGCAGAGCGTCGATCATATAGCGAGAATCGCGTCGTAAAGCCAAGTTCTTTGTTTGAACAAGTCCCGCCGTCGATGCGCTCTGATGTTTCCTTTGAGGAGAGAGGGGGCTCGAATTTTCATCGACGAGAACCTGATGTTCCGTCCACGATGCCAAGAACCAAGAGGGTGTCGTATCCTCCTCGAAAGAGTCATGAGTACGATCCGAGTCCTTCATATGACGGATACAGCGAGGGCGGCAACGAGAACGAGGAGGGTTACAACGCCAATCGACGCTCGGGCCGTCATCGTCGGTATGGAGAGCGTCCACAGGATTACGAAAATGATGGGTACTACGAAGCTCCAAGACGAACTCACGAGAAAGAAGAGTACTGGGAATCCCCGGCGATGAAGGTTACCCGAGAGAAGCGAGCAAGTGAAAGGCGTCTATCGTCGTATCCTGGTCTGCCATTCGATACAGCTCGCAACGAAACGCCCGCCTTGCGCCATAATCCTGATCGCCGCAGGAGCTATGCTCGGGAATATGCCAAGAATCATCACAGCAACGATCGTCGAAACTACGCGACTGATGCACCAGAACGATACGGCAGTGAACGTGAACTTCGTTATGCCAACTTGAACTCACCCAAACTCATTCACGAACATCCTACTATCAGCAACTCTGTTCAACCCACAAACGGGAAGGGAATACGAATGGGATGCTACTAGCAACGCATCGGACGACACATGCTCACCGATCCAAAGATATCAAAAACCGTTCCTACACTGCGAAAGGCAAACCTATGATAATATTGTTATAATAAACACGGGAAACATCTATAAATATGTATTTATCGTCGAACAATAGATGTTTCATTACCATCATGGAAGCAGCAGCATTAATCGCAGTAGTAGATTCGGAAAGGACAACCCCCAGCACTTTGTTTCTTTGTCCCTGCACGGAAGCATTAATTCAATCCGTATCACCCCAAAGAAGACACAATAAAATGTAGTACAAGTATCGTTTGTTGCTCCCCTCCACTACTGTTGGTGACTGAATGTGCAGCTGTCACCATACCGACAGCCAGCCGGGGTAAAGAAGAACCTGCATGGCACTCTGCCTCTGCCACCGCCACCACGACCACCTACACCACCTCTTCCACGGCCTCCGCCGCCGCCAGTGTATGCGCCCCGCCCTCCCACTCCGTAGGTAGTAGGCATTGGTGCTGTTGTTGCCGGGGCAACGGCAGGAGTGTTGTTGTAAGTATTCGAAGGATTCCCCGGTCCCGAGCACGCAAGGCATATTCCACCATTGGAAGGTGCACAGCGGCATCCGTGTTTGAATCCATTGCAACAGGAGCAGTCCCGCGACTCGGGGAACCAGAATTCTTGAGCGTGCTTTTGCAAGTGGGGTGGCAACGTTGTGCATTGCGGAGCGGTGACAGCAGCAACTGGAGCTGGCGGGGAATCCAAAGGAGGTGTCGATCCATGGCTCGTATTTTCCATGGCGTCTTCCAAGTTCTCCATCATTTCCGCATACTCTGAAAACGAATCGCCTCTGGCGCCCGTTCCTTGCGCTGGGGCGGCCGCAGCAGATGGCGGGGATTCTCCTCCAACGGTTGGAGTGAAGGACACGGCTCCTGCATTCAAATTATTTTTGGATGTCATCTTGGTGTTGCTGTTATACGTAGTATTGGTATTGGGATGGAAACTCAGCTAGTTGCTCTGCAACTTGGGAAAATATTTGGTGAGATGTCAAAAAGATCCTTGGAGGACGGTGCAGTTCGTCTGTTTGTGCCATGTGCGGCGGCGCCGGGAGCGACGTTCAGAACTGATGCAAGACGAAGGTCGGACGCTTAGCTCTTTCTGTGGTACCATAATAAGTTTCGCCCCCAATATTGTACGAAGTAGGAAGTACTTCGATCTCATGATTTGTATTCAAGACTCATCGAGTCCCGGGATGCCATTTGGCTCTTGAGAATGTCCCTAACATGCTTTTACTACTACAGACAAGACCATTGTCATCTTCAATCTACTCTGTGCAACATTTGGAACACAGTTTGGCATATATATGTTCTAGTCTTGAACAATGGAATTACTCCAATGTCAGCGGTTATTCCAAGACCCTTGAGAGAAAACAGATTGGTTGATTTCAGAGTTGATGCATTTGGACAAACTTGTTGCTTTGGTGATGAGCTCACAGGAATCAGAGTGAGATCTATGATCAATACTGAATCTAGAATCTAGCCAGAAGCCATTTTTAATTCTGTTTGTTGGACTATATCGTTAGCTACAGTATGCTACAGTGCGGCAATAAGAAAGTTGAGCTCCAGTAAAACTGACTTTGGATTTACAATTTGCACAACAGAAGTCTAAAAAGGTGCCCAATCATCTTGATGATAATATTCTGACAGCAATCGATAGATGTAGCTTGGCTGAAAACTACCGACATTGGTCACAAACAACTTGATATGTTCCGGTCGAACATAGTCGTGCAGTGGGTTGACAAAGTCGACCGAGCCGTTGGAGAATGAGTAATCTACAACGGAGGCGGGGCTGAGCAGGTCGTTGAGAGTGTCTTGGCCTTCGTGGGGGAACATTGGTGTAAGCTTGTAGATGCCGGTTAAGCATACGACTGGGACGGCGTTCTCTCGCGCAGCAAGAGCGACAAGATTGGATCCACTGGAGGAAACTAAGCCTCCATTGGCCAACACGGCATGAGCCGGCAACAAAACTTTGTTCACACGAGCCATCATGGCGAAGATGGCAGAATCAGGAATCACGCATGTATCTTCGATGACATTCCCGGCCTCGGTGGGAACCTCTGCCAGCAGCCGAGCCATTTCATGTCCCTCATAAGTGTTGCTCTGTTTTGCTCCCTCGCAAACAATGACTGTAAATCTAAGTTTCTTGTCGGCGGCGGCCTTCAAAAACTCAAGGACGGTGTCGCTCTTTCCATAGGTCAGAATGATTTCGCCCGAATGAATGTGATTCTTGGCTTGGTCATTGATCGTCTTGTGCAAATCTTCCAAATCGGCTGTAATTTCTTGAATTGCTTCCATGATGGATTGCTTGAGGTCCGAGCGAGGCGGCTGAAAGAACACCGGAGGAAGATTTAAGCTGTAGTCTGACAACGTTTGCTGTTCCATCATTTCACAAACAGATCCGATTGACTCTGATCGTGTGTTGCGTCTTTGGTGGTCTTTCGACCCGGCAATACGGCTGGGAGAGGGCCGTACGTGTTGTGGCAAAGACCAAAGCATACTTTCAAGGGAGGATCGACCCCGAGAAGATGAGCTTTTGCTGGTGTCGACGTTATTGTTGGGCTCTTTTATGGTTGTAGTTCCACTTAGGACCTCCTCTCGGACCGCCGCCAAAACACGTCGAATGATGTTTCCAATAGCGGGCTCTCGAAATCCACCAGCCGCATCCGCCTCCTTTCCAAATCCCTTCAATAAAGCTAGCAGCTGCGCAGGAGACTTCCAACGTGTACTTCCAATCAATGTCTTCAGGATTTCGACCGTACGAAGCGTCAATGCAAGTCGGCTGTCGGGTTGGTCCGAGGAGGTCAATCTTCCCA
>JAAUVF010000101.1 GCA_012030815.1 Nanobdellota archaeon
TTGCATTTAGAACTAGTGCAAAAAATATTGCGGCTCAATGTAGCATTCTTGCTGCAAAGATGCAAGATGAGATGAAAGCTGAATCTACAGAGAGTACTGTAGATGAATCTCCAAAAACAAACTAGACGATTTCTGTGAAACTACCTGATTCTCTTAGAGACCAAATGAAAATTCCTTTGGGCGATTTAATTTTAGAAAATCAAGTAAACAAATCAAACATACAAAAACACTTGCAAGAAAATTCTTATCTAATTACAGTTGGTGATAGAACAACTGAAAAATGATTTCATTTGGTCTAGTTCCCTCTTTGCAAATTATTGACAACTATGAAAAAAGAGTAAAACGAGAACCCACTACATCTACCATCCAATACACCGAACTTACATGCAACAACCCAGCAGCTCAGATAACTCCTGCAAGCATTGATGTTATAAAAAAAGCATTTACCTCAAAAACCCCAGTTAGATTGACTGTTGTAGGTGAAGAGGACCTTTTGGTAATCCCTGTTTGTATTCATGCACCTGAAAACTCTGTTGTACTATATGGCCAACCAAACGAAGGACTAGTTATAGTCAAAGTAACTCCAGAAATTAGAAATAAAACACAAAGAATACTTGATTTAATGGAATAAGGGGTATGATGAGCCGGTGGCTGTATGATTTGTGATTACACTACAAAATATTCTGACCCTATTAATTCTCAAAC
Organism: Nanobdellota archaeon; assembly: GCA_012030815.1. The sequence goes on from JAAUVF010000101.1 coordinate 706, forward strand.
TCCAAAACATAATACACCAATTCTTGCACAAGAGTTGACATTTTAGAATAAACATCCATTTTATCAAAACTAATTGTGAAGTTAGATCCTGAACTCCAATTACAGATATTAGAGAAAGTTGGAATATACTCTAGTCGCTTTTCAATATCAGAACCTAAAATTCTCCTAACTACAAAAGAAGTACTTGATATGCCAAAAGAAATGACTGAAGGAAGAAGAACATCAGCTTACAAATACTATGGAGTCTCTTATTTGCAACATAATTTGGTGTTTATCAATGTGAGAAAAATACCTGATGAGAAGACCTTAGAAAATACTCTGGTTCATGAATTAATTCACATGAGATTTCCATATCTTGCACATGGTAAGCGATTCAACAAATTAGTCAGGCAAGGATTACGAGGAAAAACATTTTCCCCCTATCAAAAAAGAAAATAGTCTATTTCCTAATTGATTTATATTTCCTAATCTCAGGCAAGCAAATTATAGTATGGATCTTCAGTTAATTTTGCCTATTGTGGCAGGTATTGCTTCATTTCTCGTTGCCCTAGGTATCGTTGCATGGATCTCAAAGCAGCCTTCAGGTACCAAAGAGATGATGGAGATTTCAAATGCCGTCAAAGTTGGAGCAGCTGCATTTTTGAGAAGAGAGATGAAAATAATTATTCCAATTGCTATTGCATTATCAGTTATTATCGGATTCTTTATCGGATTTTCAAATGGTTTGGCATTTGCAGTAGGTGCAACACTTTCTGCAGTTGCAGGACTCATTTCATTAAAAATCACAGTTAAAGCAGCAGTTAGAGCTGCTCATCTAAGTAGCAGTGGACTAGGCAAGACATTTGCAATGGCCTTTAGAGGCGGTGCAACAGTTGGCCTGGCAGTTCCTGCAATGGCATTATTGGCAATTACTGGACTTTACATGGTTTATCCTGACCCAATCACAATTGCCGGAGTTGGTATCGGTGCAAGCCTTATTGCATTATTCATCAGAATCGGCGGTGGTATATTTACAAAGGCTGCAGACATGGGCGCAGACTTGGTAGGAAAAGTTGAAGCAAACATTCCAGAAGATGATCCTAGAAATCCTGCAACAATTGCTGACAATGTTGGTGACAATGTTGGCGATGCAGCAGGAATGGGCTCTGATGTTTACGAATCTTACATTGTTACAATACTTGCATCATTACTAATTGCAGCACTAATTGGCGCTCCTGAAATCTTCATGTATCCAATTCTAATTGGAGCATCTGGCATGATTGCATCCATTATCGGAATTGTAATTGTTCGCTCTGCAAATATCACTGATGTTATGAAACCCCTTAACTTGTCATTTTATGTCTCTGCAGCAATTGCAATTGGTCTGAATTTTGTTTTCACATACTACTTTATTGGACAAACTACAATTGCATATGCATTATTTGCAACCACTGTAATTGGCGTTATACTAGTTCCAGTTATTCAAAAGATTACAGACAGATATACCAATTACAAATACAAACCAGTTCAAGAGATTGTAGAATCTGCAAAGTGGGGATATGCATCACTTACATTAATGGGAATTATCAAAGGAATGCAATCAACTGGACCATTTATGATTGCATTAATCATCGCAATTATCGTTTCATTTAGTGTAGCATCAAGTGCTGCACCTGAAGGCACTGACCCAATATTATATGGAATATTTGGAACTTCACTAACTGCAATGGCAATGCTGAGCCTTGCAGGAATTGTTCTTAGCATTGATGCATTTGGACCGATTGCCGATAACGCAGGTGGAATTGTCGAGATGACTGGAATGGGCGAAGAAAATAGAAAAGTTACTGATGAAATTGATGCTGTAGGAAATACAACAAAGGCAGTAACCAAAGGATTTGCTATTGCCAGTGCGGGATTGGCTGCACTTGCAATGATACAAGCATTCCAATTTGAAGCTGCACATATCTTTGCAGGAGTAATAGCATTAGATTATAGTTTAACAAATGTTACAGTTATTGTAGGATTATTGGTAGGCGGATTGATTCCATTTATCATTACAGGACAATTAATCAACGGTGTATCTCGTGCTGCAGGAAAATGGTAGATGAGGTAAGACGACAATTCAAATCAGATGCTGGAATTTTAGCAGGAACATCAAAGCCTGATTATGCAAAGTGTGTAGACATTGCTACTGCAGCATCAATTAAAGAACTTTGGAAACCAGCTATCATTGCAATTATCTCTCCAATTATCTTGGGTATTTTATTAGGTCCAACAGCAGTTGCTGGTTTACTAATGGGTGCAGTTGTAACTGGAATTCCACTTGCATATCACTTGGCAAACACTGGTGGTGCATGGGACAATGCAAAGAAACTAGTAGAGATGCAAGGTGATAAAGGAACTGAAATACACAAAGTAGCAGTTGTTGGAGATATTATTGGTGACCCTTACAAAGATACAGCAGGTCCTGCATTAAACACTGTAATTAAATTACTAAATACAATTGCAATTGTCTTTGTATCTGCATTTATTGCAATACTTGCACTCTAGTCTTCTATAACTAGAGTCATATCTAATTCATCTATTTGTGTCTGAATTGCTTTTTTTAAAATATCGTTGTGATTTTTACAGAATTTAAAATAATCATCTGCTGTAAGAAAACATCCACAAATCCATTTTGTTTTTTTATCCCCTTCAACTGTCCATCTTGCATATTGCTCTGTCATACTTTTAAGAAAATATCTTGCCTAAAAAATATAGATCAAAAATAATTAAAAAAGGAAAAAAGATGTTTAAGGACAGCCTTCCATCTTTTGGATGAAATAACCTTTTTCCTTAATTGCGTTTTCTACAGGCTCTGGTGCACCTTGTGAATGGCAAAATTGACATTCATTGGTAGTCATTTGAGCATCTGGCTCGCCTACTGATTTTAACCACTCTTTACCATATGCAATGGCTTTGTTGTGATCTTTTTCACCAGTAATTACATCAAAGTGCATGGTATGACCATCTTTGGCTTTGACATATGTGTCGTATACGTGAATTTCCATAATATCATTTGAAACAGGGGATATTTAATTCAAAAACTCTACGCATGCAAAATTATCATTCTAATATCGTATAATGAACCAATATTGCAAAAATACTATGAAAATCGAAATAAACCTTTTATCTTGTAAAATTCAATATTTAATATGGAAACTAATATCGGAATTTCATCTGAAAATTCTAAAAATATCTCTGATATTCTAAATCGTCTAGTGGCCGATGAATACATCTTATACACAAAGACACGAAACTATCACTGGAACGTAATTGGCATACAATTCAATGATTTACACAAGTTCTTTGAGTCACAATATGACGAAATAGATGTAATCATTGATGATGTTGCAGAAAGAAACAGAGCATTAGGCGGTAAGGCAAAGGCAACACTTGCAGAGTTTATTGGAAACAGTAGACTAAAAGAACAACCAGACACTTATCCTGAAGCAAAAACAATGCTTAGAAATTTACTAGATGATCATGAATCTGTAATTCGAACATTGCGACAAGATCTTGAGATATGTGCAAAGCTTGGTGATGCTGGAACATCTGATTTCTTGACAGGTCTAATGGAAAAACACGAAAAGATGGCTTGGATGCTTCGAGCATTTCTCGCATAATTATTTTTTATTTTTAACAATATTCTAGTTTGCACTATTCTGACTGTGCTAGATATTTAATTTCTAATTGGAATTTATCTGTTTTATCATTTTAGATATTGAAAATTTAAAACCAACACTGATTTTTTCAACATATTAAATTACTAGAATGATTTTCTAAAACTATGGTAACAAGTAAAACTCGTAAAATAAAATCTGAAGAGTTAAAAAAATTACAAAAAAATGAAAAAATAAGAAATGATGCTAGACGTAAAGGCCAAAAAAAGGATGG
>JAAUVF010000102.1 GCA_012030815.1 Nanobdellota archaeon
CCGCCCAGTAGCTACCTCAACAAATTTTTTCTTAAAACTTTCAAAGCTTTCAAAAGTATCTTCTATTGCTTCAGCAAGTGACCCAGAAGGCAGACTATTTTCACCAGGAGAGCTCATCAATTCCCAAAAAAAGAATGGTTTACATGTCCTCCACCATTGTTTCTTACAGCGCCCTTAATATCATCAGGAACTATTTCTAGATTATTCTCCAAAAGTTCTATAACGCCCTTTTCAGCCAATTCAGGATGCTTTTCCAAAGCAACATTTAGCTTATCAACATAACCCTTATGATGTTTACCATGATGAATTTCCATTGTTTTAGCATCTATGTAAGGCGTGAGCGCGTCAAACGCATAAGGGAGATTAGGAAGTGTATGTGCCATGATAATTAATAATTTTGGTTTAAAAATGATTGTCAAATTTAACAATTATCAATGAAGCAAACGACTGTTTAAGTAAAATTAAGAAGGAGGGATTCGCCTACTCGATTTAGAAAGTATTACAATCAGTTGTTAGCCACGTTTTCCTTACTAAAAAAGTATAAGCCTACAAATGTCAACCCTCCATTCATAAGCAAAAGTTCATTGCCTATTTGATAGCCCGCAGGGTTGGACTTGGTATATATACTAAGCCAATAACAAAAAATAGGCACCAATAAACAGATTAAAGGAATAAGCACATCAGCTGTTTTTCGTTTGGTCAAAATGCCAAACATAAATAAACCTAACAGCGGACCATACGTGATGTTCGCAATAAACAGTACGCTATCGATCACAGCTGAGTTATTCAGCCATTTAAAGCCTAAAATGAAGAAAATAAGATAGATGTTACACTAAATTCAGAAATACCAACTGGATATGGATTAAAAAGCTCAAGTGCAATTTCATCAGCAGTTGCTCTTGCATGCTCAAAAATATTCAAACCAAAATTCACAGATAAACAAATTTTACTTGCAGGAGTAGAGGCATCATTAGAATCAAAAGTAAGCATAACTGGGGCATATGATGATGCATGTTCTTGTTATTATGGGGGATTTAACGTAACAGATAATTTGAAAAAAAATAGAATTCATTCAGAAAAAGCACCAAGTAATTTAATTGCAGTAATATTTATTCCTAAAAATAGAAAAAGAGGAAATTTAAAAAATCTTAAAATTCTATCGAATGTGTTTGATAGTGCATGGGAGTTAGCAAGAAAAGCAGATTATTGGAATGCAATGAACATAAATGGATTAGCGACGTCAACGATATTAAATTCTGATCCAAATATAATTATAAATTTATTAGAAAAAGGAGCATATGGAGCTTCAGTTTCAGGAAATGGTCCATCAATTGCTGCAATAACTAAAAAAGAAAATGAATCCAATATCAAAAAATATTTTCAACACTAGAAGGAAATGTAATAGTATCAAAAATCAATAACAAAAAGGCAGAAGTTCATGAATTGTAAAGTAGAAAAATCAAAATTATCAGGACATATCATATGTCCTGCAAACAAGAGTTATTCCCACAGAGCAGTTTTTCTTGCAGCACTTGCAGGTAATGATAGTAAAATTGACAACATGTTATTTTCTGCAGATACCATTGCAACAATTGATGCGTGTAAGAAGTTCGGAGCTGAAATTGAAGAGTTAAATTCGTCAATAATTGTCAAAAAACCAATAAAAGTTGATGGTGATGTGCCTGAAATCGATGCTAAAAACTCAGGAACCACTATCAGAATTGCATCAGGAATTGCAGGATTATTTACAAAAGAAATCATATTAACAGGAGATTCAAGTCTTCAAAAAAGACCAATGCAGCCACTGTTAGATGCATTAGAAAGCATAGGGGCAAAATGTATTTCAACAAACGGAACACCACCTATAAAAATAACTGGAAGAATTTTAGGAGGAGATATTTCTATTCCAGGAAATTTTTCAAGTCAATTTATATCAGCATTGTTAATTTGTGCCCCACTAACTGAAAAAGGGATTAATTTAAACATTGAAGGAAATTTAGTTTCAAAACCATATCTTGATGCAACGATTGCAACTATGAGAAACTTTGGAGTCACAGTACAAACATTAATTCCATATAAAAAATACAACATCGCACCTCAACTATACAAACCATCTCATTTACAGTGCCAATTGATTTTTCAAGTTTAGCATTACTTCTTTCAGCAGCAGTGTTAAACGGAGAAAATGTGGTAATACATGGCAGTATTGGAAACTTACCACATGGAGACGAAGTCTTTATTGATATTTTAGAACAAATGGGAGTACAAATTACGATTAACGAGGATCAGATAACAATTAAAACTCCAGAAAAACTCAATGGTGGTAGATTTGATTTAAACAATTCACCAGACTTACTTCCACCACTAGCAATTTTGGCATTAAAAGCAACAAACCCAATTGAAATTATAAATGTAAAACATGCAAGACTAAAAGAAACAGATAGAATCTCAATACTTTCCAGAGAACTAGTCAAAGTTGGAATAAAAGTTCAAGAAAAAGACGACGGGTTAATTTTACAGACATCAAATGAGTTAAGAGGGGCGTTATTGAATTCCGAAAATGATCATCGATTATTCATGGCGTTTTGCATAGTAGGAATGTATGTTAACAATTGCACCGTGACAGATTACGAATCAGTATCAGTATCTTATCCGAATTTTGTCAGTGAAATAAACAAGTTGGGCGGAAAAATTACAACTCAATAAAATACAATTTTAAAAAATTGACTAAAAGGGGGTAAAAGGCGCGACCCTGTATAGAGTGAAAAGCATTCTCCTCACTCACTTCGTATTCACGAAGATAACATGCATTTTTCACAGAGCCGCGCAAATCATTTGTTAGATTTTACACGTTTTTGCACAAATATTATACGTTATTTTGATATTTAAATTTTAATTATAAAAATTATAAGAATTTTAAAGAAAACATATAATTTTTAAACAGATGTAAAAAAATCAAAAATAAGCATAATTTGAGAGGTTTTTTCAATATTTTACATGATGAGGAATTATAAGCATCAATTTACTATCAAATTATGTTGCCGGGAAGTTCAATTGGTCAGCGTCTTGTGTTAACCAGTTTTGGTGAAAGTCATGGAAAATCCATCGGAGCTGTTTTAGATGGATGTCCAGCAGGATTAGAAATCGATGAAAAAGAAATTCAACAGATGCTTGATCTGAGAAAACCAGGTCAGTCGTTAATTTCTACACAACGTAAAGAAGGAGATGTAGTAGAAATCATTTCAGGAGTTTTTAGAGGACATACTACAGGAGCACCAATTACAATGTTAATTTGGAATAGTGATCAAAAATCAAAAGATTATGAAAATTTGAAAACAAAGCTCAGACCAGGACATTCAGATTATCCAGCCATGGTGAAATACAATCATTTTAATGATTATAGAGGTGGAGGTAGATTTTCTGGGAGATTAACTGCTACACATGTAATGGGCGGTGCAATTGCAAGAAAACTATTAAAAGTCACATTAGGGGTTGAAACAAATTCATTTACAACACAAATTGGAAAAATAAAAATGGAAAATAAATTTAATGAAAAAATGATAAAAATAATTTACAAAAATGAAGTAAGATGTCCTGAAGAAAAAACTGCATCTAAAATGAAAGAGTCAATATTAGATGCAAGAAAAAAAGGGGATTCACTAGGAGGCATAATAGAATCAGTTACTACAAACATGCCAGTTGGAATTGGAGAGCCTATTTTTGGATCTTTAGAATCAGATTTGAGCAAAGCAATATTTTCAATTCCATCTGTTAAAGGAATAGAATTCGGTTCAGGTTTTGATGGTTCCAAATTATTTGGTTCAGAAAATAATGACATTTACACTGTAAAAAAGGGAAAAATAATAACAAAAACAAACAATTCAGGAGGAATCTTAGGAGGAATTTCAAACGGAATGCCAATAACAATTAGAATTGCATTCAAACCTGCATCATCGATAGCACAAAAGCAGAGTACGGTAGATATCAAAACAAAAAAAGACACGATATTACAGGTGAAAGGAAGACACGATCCATGTGTCGTTCCAAGAGCACCACCAGTAGTAGATTCGTTAGTTGCTCTAACTTTAGCAGATCATGCTCTTTTATCAGGAGCAATTAAGCCTGTATTATAGAGATATGTCTGACATTAACCAACTACGTAATAGAATAGATGAAATTACAATTGAAATGATCAAGATGCTAAAACAAGAACCGAAATTGCAAAAGAAATTGGAGAAATTAAAAAAAATATAGGAAAAGGGATAACGGATGAAACTCGTGAAGACAACCTACGCGCAAAAATAATCACATTATGTAAGGAAATGAATTTTGATGAATCAATTGCAACAAAATTTTTAAATTTTTTACTAAATGAATCTATTAAAGTACAATCAAATAACAAACAGACACATCTATCAATTTTCCTCAAAGCCAAGTCAATGGAACGTGAAGGTAAAAAAATTATACACATGGAAGTTGGTGAGCCAGACTTCTCACCGCCTCAAATTGTAAAAACAGCTCTTGAGGAAGTTTTTGATAAAGGATTTGTAAAATATGGCAATGCAAAAGGGTTACCA
>JAAUVF010000103.1 GCA_012030815.1 Nanobdellota archaeon
AAAAATAGAAGAAAAAAACCTCGACGGAGGTAAAAACTATGTTTTCCTTATACCTGATAGAGTTGCATTACAAGATGTAACAGGACAAATGGTGATGTTACAATTTATGCAAGCGGATCTTAAGCAAACAGCTTTGCCCACAACGGTTCACTGTGATCATTTGATACGAGCTCAAATAGCCGGTGATGCTGATATGAAAGTCGCACTAGATGAAAATAGTGAAGTTTTCAAGTTTCTACAATCTGCTGCTGCTAAATATGGATGTGGCTTCTGGAAACCTGGTGCAGGAATAATTCATCAGGTTGTTCTTGAAAATTATGCATTTCCTGGAGGGCTTATGATTGGAACTGATTCTCATACTCCAAATGCTGGTGGTCTTGGAATGATTGCAGTAGGTGTAGGAGGATTAGATGCAGCTGAAACTATGGCTGGTTTGCCATGGGAATTACTTTATCCTAAAAGAATTGGTGTACATCTAACTGGAGAACTAAATGGATGGACAGCTCCAAAAGATATCATACTCAAAGTAGCTGAAGAGCTGACAGTTTCAGGAGGAACAAATTCTGTTATTGAATACTTTGGTCCTGGAACAAATACTATAAGCTGTACTGGAAAAGCTACTATTACAAACATGGGTGCTGAAGTAGGTGCAACATGTTCAATATTTCCATATGATCAAAGAATGGAAACTTATCTTAAATCTACAAATAGGGAAAAAATTGCCGAACTTGCAAATCAGAATAAAGAATTACTTATTGCAGATCCTGAAGTAGAATCAAATCCTGAAAAATTCTTTGATAAAGTAATTGAAATTAATCTCTCGACATTGGAACCACATATTGTAGGACCACACACTCCTGATCTAGCAAGATCAATATCTGATTTAGCAAATGATGTAAAATCTAGTGAATACATTGATTCCATATCTGTTGCATTAATTGGCAGTTGTACAAACTCATCTTATGAGGATATGTCAAGAGTTGCAAGTTTAGCTGAACAAGCAAAATCGAAAGGCATTAAATCAAAAATTCCATTACTGATTACACCAGGTTCTGAACAGATCAGAAGCACTATTGAACGAGATGGACAAATGGATTCACTAAAAGATATTGGAGCAACAGTGTTGGCAAATGCATGTGGTCCATGTATTGGTCAATGGGATAGGCCTGAATTAAAAAACGATGAAAAAAATACTATTGTAACTAGTTTTTAACAGAAATTTTCCGGGTCGTAACGACGGTAGAAGGAACACTCTTAATTTTATTGGTAGTCCTGAAATGATTATTGCACTTGCCCTTAGTGGTAAACTTTCATTTAATCCTCTAAAAGATGAATTGACTGCAGCGGATGGAACAAAATTTAAACTTGAACCACCAAAACCCGCACCTGAGGTCCCAAAAAGTGGATTTAAGATACCAAGTGGAATTTTTGTTTCACCACCTGCAAATTCAAGCGATGTTGAAGTAATCATTGATCCTAATAGTAAAAGGCTTCAACGTTTAGAGCCATTTTACCATGGAACGGAAAAGACTTTGAAGATCTACCTATCTTGGTTAAAGCAAAAGGAAAATGCACTACTGATCATATCTCTCCTGCAGGAGCTTGGCTATCTCTTCGTGGTCATCTTGACAATCTTAGCGATAACATGCTTTTGGGTGCTGTTAACGCATTCAACGATGAAATTGGTAAAGGAAAGAATATCTTAAACGATCAACTAGAATCTTTTTCAAAAACTGCTAGACAGTATAAGGAAAAAGGAATGAGATGGATAATCATTGGTGATGATAATTATGGTGAAGGCAGTAGTAGAGAACACGCTGCAATGTCTCCTAGATATTTGGGATGTGCAGCTGTTATTACAAAAAGTCTTGCAAGAATACACGAAACAAACTTGAAAAAACAAGGAATTCTGGCATTAACTTTCAGCAATCCTGATGATTACAATAAAATTCTAGAAGATGACAAGATTAGTCTTGTTGGATTAAATGATCTAGAACCACAAAAACCAGTAATCTGCAAAATTAAACATAAAGATGGAACAAATAGTGAAATATCTACTTAATCATTCTTATAATAAATCTCAAATAGAATGGTTCAAAGCTGGTTCTGCACTAAATGTTTTAAAAAATAAATAATATTCTAACGTGGGGCCGACCGGAATCGAACCGGCGACCTACGGGTCACTACAGCTCCAAACTTACATCATCCGTGAGTCAGTTTAGCTTAGTTTACCTTTGGAGCCCTTAGCGGTGATCTAACGTATGCACTGTCGCCCTACCAGGCTAGGCTACGACCCCACAAACAAGAATGAAATGGACTTGAATTTTAAGTTATTTTAACCAAGATTTATTTGCGATAAATCATCAGCTATATCAGTTAAGGTAAATCATGGTAAAACCAATTGTCATAGTAATAGCTGCAATTCCTGCTATTATTGCAATTTTAATTGCAATTCCATTAATGACACAATCTGAAATTCCATATTCTGCATCACACTCAAAAGACGTAATTGAAATTGAATACGCAAAATATCAATTAAAGAAAATATCTTTTGGTGTAACAGAAAGAGTGGGAGCTCAAAAAATCTGAAATTTTATTGATAAAAAATAATGGTGAAGTAAAATATTCTGTCACTGAAAATAGTTATCCAAAACCCGATGTCAAATCATTCGTAGATGAACAACAACTTCGTAAATTAAAAGCACTGATTAAAGAAACTGGTTTTATATCAATTCCTTCAGAATCATTTCCAATTCGTGATAATGCAACTGATTTTCAAAAATCAAATATCAAAGTTACTCTAAATGGAAGAATTAATCAAATTAATTGGCCTGAACAAAATGCAACTGACAAATTTATACCTCCAATAATATCCATGGTAGAATCACAGCTTGATAATATTATAGAGCAAATCGGTGAATAGGTACAAATAACCTTCTAATAAAACTCTGATTATGCTTTCACTTTCAGGCGAAAGAACTGATGCAAAAGGAATCATTAAAGAAAAATCTAACACTGATAATATTTTACGTGGTACATCCACTTTAAAACGCGGTTTTGCTCATATGCTAAAGAATGGTGTAGTGATGGATGTCACTACTGTCGAACAAGCTCAAATTGCAGAAGATGCAGGAGCTGTTTCTGTTATGGTTTTGGATAAATTGCCATCTGATGTAAGAAAAGCAGGTGGAGTTGCACGTACTGCAAGTATTAGAATTATTGAAGATATTATGGATTCAGTAACAATTCCTGTAATGGCTAAATGTAGAATTGGTCACGTCTATGAAGCAAAAGTTCTAGATGAAACTAATGTAGATATGATAGATGAATCCGAAGTTCTAACACCAGCTGATGAACATCATCATATTTGGAAATGGGATTTTACTACACCTTTTGTTAATGGGGCAAGATCTCTATCTGAGGCATTAAGAAGAATTGAAGAAGGAGCTGCAATGATCAGAACTAAAGGAGAACCTGGTACTGGAAATGTTGCAGAAGCTGTTACTCATATTAAAAAAGTAAATGATGAACTAAGAACAATAAAATCAATTTATGATTCTGGTGATGATCAGGATTTAATTAGAATTGCAAGAGAATTCAAAGTCTCTTACGATATAGTTGCAAAAACTGCCAAACTTGGACGATTACCTGTTGTCAATTTTGCAGCAGGAGGAATTGCAACACCAGCTGATGCTGCTTATCTAATGTCCCTTGGATGTGATGGAATATTTGTAGGATCTGGAATTTTTAATGCCGATGATGCTAAAGAGAGAGCAAGAGCTATTGTATTGGCAACTACATTTTGGAATGAATCTGATAAAGTAAAAGAAGCACAAAAAATGATTGATGAAAGACAATCTATGTTAGGATTAGATGTTAAAACTCTAGAATTAAGAATGCAAGATCGTGGAGGTTTATCATGAGTCTTACTGTAGGAGTTTTAGCAATTCAAGGAGATGTACATGAAAATATTTCATCTACTGAAAAAGCAATAAAAGAATTAGGTGTAGAAGGTTCAGTTATAGGTGTTAAAACCTCTGAAGAAATTTCTAAGTTAGATGGTCTGATTATTCCTGGTGGTGAAAGTACTACTATAGGACAACTTTCTCTTGTAAATAGCTCCCTTAAGATAATTAAAGAAAAAATTGAACAAGGAATGCCAGTGTTAGGAATATGTGCCGGTATGATTATGCTTTCAAAAACTGCTAACGATCGTGTTGTTGGTAAGACAGATCAGCCTCTATTAGATTTACTTGATATTAAATTAGAAAGAAATTCTTTTGGAAGGCAAAAAGAATCATTTGAAGCAAATATCTCTATGAATTCTATTGATATTCCAAAATTTAATGGAGTTTTTATTCGAGCTCCATCAGTATCTGATACTGGATCAGGTGTAGAAGTATTAGCAAAATTTAATGAAAAAATTGTTGCTGTCAAAAAAGGA
>JAAUVF010000004.1 GCA_012030815.1 Nanobdellota archaeon
TTCAGGTATTTCCCATCTGATATTGCCGCAAAAGACTCAATTTCTTCCACACTTACAACTGTTGGTAAAACCGATGCGATTGATTTTTTTGACAAGATGAATTTAATTGCAAATTCTGTTATGGTTAATCCATTACGTTCAGCAATTGGTCTAAACTGTTCTACTTTTCGTAACGCATCTTGTCTCCATTCTTGTTTTCTATCTTTTCTATGATCATTGCTAGGAATTACCGTCTCTGCCTTTACTTTACCTGTTAAAATTCCTGATGCATCTGGAACTCTAACTAAAATTCCAACATTTTGTTTTTCTGCTTTTTCGATTAATTCATTTCCTGGTGTTTGTTCTAAAATATTATACACTGTCTGTACTGCTGAAATGCTTTTTCTTTCCATGGATTCTAATCCTTCTTGTGTCCACCCAATTGCTGGACCCAATGCAACTTGGGATGATTTTATTTTTCCTTCTTGAATTAATTTATCAAATAAATCAAAAATGGCATCATTTCTAATATGATTTAATTTTGGATTGTGCATTCCATACATGTCAACATAATCTGTTTGTAATCTTTCTAATGATGCAGCAAGTGCTTTTCTTGTAAATTCTGACTCAAAACTTTGCGGTAATTCTGCATGACCTATCTGTTCTGCATTTGCAAAATCATAACCATATTTTGTAGAAATGACTACTTCGTTTCTCATTCCTTTGAATACTTGTCCGATAAGTTTCTCCGTTATTCCTCTACCATACATGTCTGCTGTTTCAAAAAAGTTAATTCCTAAATCATATGCTTTTTTAAGCATTTTTTTTCCTTCATCTTCTTCTATCTTTTTCCCCCACCAATCAAGACCAAGTGTCCATGCTCCAAATCCTATCTCGGATACTTTTAGCCCACTTCGTCCTAATGTCTTGTATTTCATTTTATTATCTCCGTGAATTCTTCTAGTTTTGATTTTATTTCCGCATCGCCCAAAACTGCTTTTCCAGACATAATTTCTTCATTTATGTTTATCCAAGATTTGCATCCTTGATATTCGGATTTTAAAGGTGTATTTAGTTCTGGAATTTTGTAGATTTTTAAAAACATAGCTTTCATTGGGTTTTCTGGTTTCCAACTTCTTCGTTCATTAATGTATGATTCACTCCAAATATGAAACCGTGATAATTTTTTGATTACTTCTTCAGATGAGATATTTTTTTCTGCTAAAATTTCTGCATATGATGTAATTCTATTAAATCCATTTTTGGTGGATTGGCCTTTACTTGATCAAGATATTTGTGAAATTGTGGTTTGATGTGATTATGTTCTTGATGTTCTTGGGTAGGAAATAGTAGAAATTTTTTTGCTTCAATTCTAAATCCTGATATGTCATCTAATATCCCTCCTTTTCTTAGTATGACTGTTTGATCACCGCTTTCTAATGCTGCAACTATTGTAGCCCACTCTTTTAGAGATTCCACTATCCAAGACTTCCTATCAAAGGAATGATATCTTTTTTGACACAAACTATCATTGGAATATCGTTTTGTACATATTTTGAAACTCTTGTTTCTCTTAACTCCATGATCAAATCTTGAAAATCTCTAATTTCATCTGCCTCAAATGCCAACATGAAATCTTCATCATGAATACCAAAAGAGTAAGTTGTGTTTAGAACAATTTGTGGATATTTTCTACTAACTTCTATATGCTCATCCATTATTGATTGCCTTTCTTCTTTGGGTAGGAGATACCATTCTCTAGTTTTTTGTAAATGGATATACAATAACATGTTTTTTCATTTCAGTACCTACAATAAATCCCAGTGGTTTTCCTGATTTTATGTACATTGATGGTCTAGTACATGACAAATATGTTTTTGACGGAATGATATATTTACCAAAAACAGTAGTGTATAATTTCTCTATTGCACTTTGAATCTCCTCAACTGTTTTTGCCGCAAACCAAAACAAAAAATCTGCATCGTCTCTTAATCCTAATGTTGAATACGTTCTAAATTTAATTCCAGAATTTTTTATTACATTTTCAACTTCTTTAGCTGACTCTGCTTTAGCTAAATCTGCCATCCATCTCCATTTAGGATCTATTTTGAAAAATGAGAAATTGAAAAAATACTGCTCTTCGTTATCTGACTCCATAATTTTCAATTTTTAAAACCCTATTTAAACAAAAACCAGATTATCTCCAGTTGTATTTGTATAGTTTTTGAAGTGTATGTTGAATTTATAAAATGTTTTAGAATTTGATTATACTTTTTGTTCTAAAACCCAATCATATCCTTCGCTTTCTAGTTTGTCTGCAAGTGATGCGTCACCTGTTTTTAAGACTTGACCTCTTGCAAATACGTGGACATAATCTAACTTGTCTAAAAATTTCAAAATTCTTGCATAGTGTGTAATTACAATTATTGTAGAGTCCTTTCCTGCCACTTTACTAATTGCTTGTGCCACAGCTTGAACAGCATCGATGTCTAATCCTGAATCGGGTTCATCTAAAATTGAAATCTTTGGTTTTAAAACTGCCATTTGTAATACTTCGGCACGTTTCTTTTCTCCGCCTGAGAATCCTTCATTTAGATATCTAGACAAAAATTCTTCTTTTAATCCAACTTTGTTCAAATTATCTTTAAGATATTTTTGAAATTCTCTTACTGTGATGAATACTTCTCTATCATCCCCTTGAAGAGCTTTGCTTAGTGAATTGTAAGCTGTTCTGAGAAAATGTGAAAATCCAACTCCTGATACTTCGGTAGGATATTGAAAACCTAGGAACAATCCTTTTTTTGCACGTTCGTCTGCTGATAATTCTAAAATACTTTCACCATCTAGCAAAATATCTCCTTTAGTGACTTCGTATTTTGGATGTGCAAGTAATGTATATGCCAAAGTACTTTTTCCAGAACCGTTAGGTCCCATTATTGCGTGTACTTCTCCTGGACCTGTTTTCAAATTAACTCCTTTGAGAATCTCTTTGCCCTCACGTGTAACATGAAGATCTTTAATCTCAAGTACTGCCATAATGTAAATTGGTATCTTTCTATATATAATACCGACGAAATTTAGCTATTCCTAATAGAATTTTCTATGATAAATAATAAAATGAAAAGGGGGGGGGATTAAAATTTGGCCAGAGATGGTCTCAAAGTAATTTTGAGTTTGTAACAAGTTAGAATCTCTTTACATCTATTTCTGATAGTTACTTCTGTGACACCAGCAATACTTGAGACGTCTCTTTGAAGGACATTTTGTCCTAACAAAACTGAGGCTACATACAGATATGCTGCTGCAATTCCGTTTGGAGCCTTTCCGTCTGCAATGTTACTGTCTTTTGTTTTTTCTGCTATCTCCAAAGCTAGTCTTTCTACTCTAACTTCAGTTTGTGTCATGTTTGCAATCTTTGAGATGTATTTGTTCATGGTAACTACTGGGGCACTTACTTGACCCATTTCCATTACCATGGTTCTATAGTATTTTGCTGCAAGTTTTGTTTTTGACTTGACATCTTTTGGAGCACATATTCCTCTACAAATTTCTTCTAGTGATCTTACTACGTCACATTGTTTGCATGCCATGTAAATTGTAGCTGCTGTAATACTTGCTACAGATTTTCCCTTCACATCAACATGTCCATCCAAGTTTCTGTATATCATAGAAGATGTTTCCAAGACATTTTTTGAAAGATTCAGACCGTCGCATGTCTCACCCATTTTTGATAAAACATTTGCTAATCTTCTTTCTCTTGGTGAAGACACACGTACTCTTTGTTGCCATTTTCTGAGATTGTGCATTTGATTTGCAACTTGGTGGTTAATTGATTTTCCACTGTAGTCTTTTGTACTAATTGATATCTCAGTTGTTATTCCCAAGTCATGTTGGGAATAAGTTGTTTGACCTGTTGCTCTTGCTAGCTTCATCTTGTCTTCGAGATTTGAGCTCTTTGTTTCTGGACCATAATCTACCATCTGATCTGCAACAACTACGCCGCAACCAGAGCAGATTATCTCTCCATTCTGAATGTCATCTACTAAAGATGATTTACATTCAGGACAGTTTTGTGTTTGTAATATATTCATCTTTTTCTTCTCCTAAATTTTTGTGTGTTTGCAGGAGAACGTTCAATTGCAAAAACACTTTTGCCAATGTATTTTTTGATGTTGTTTGTTAATGGAGTTGCTGACGCAAACGGTCTTTTTATTGGACCTATTAGTTCCATTACTTTTGCTACTTTAGTTCCTGTCTCGTCACAGAGAATGTCTCCTTCCTCTAACTTGGTAGTTAGCTGAATGATCACTCTGCCGCTACCGGCTAAGTGCATTATTTCACCTACCTCCTGCAATTAGAAACAATAATCATCGTATTGTTATCATAGACTTCTGTCAACTTTACTTTAGCTAAGAGCTAGATTTGATTTTATTTTGATTGCTTGGCTCTTTTTGAAACTAATTTTTCTGAAATTTTGTTAAGAATATTTGTCTTGGTGGTTCCTTTTGGTAGCACTATGTATCCTGACCTGACATAAGGTCTTCTTGGAAATCTTACTTTTTCATCTGCCTCTGTGATTTCAAACCCTGCAGCTTGCGCCGCTTCTGTTAATTCTTTTAATGAAGGATCAAAAACACATTTTTCTTTTTCTAATTTCCTTCCTTTAGCTCTTGGTAATGTCTTGTTGAAATAATCTAACCAGATTACGACATGCTCGTAATCTTTCATTTAATCACTTTATTAAAACTGCGTTAACTATTCCTGTTTGTCCTGGTTTAGAAACAACTCTACATTTTCCTGCATCTGTTTCTAATATTGCACCTTTTGTAATGATGCCTCTTCTTTGATAATCGTTGTTTGTTGCATTTTCTAATACTTTGAGAATTTTTATTTTCTTAACTTTAGAATCACCTGTTGCCAAGTTTACAAAATCAATTGTTTTCAAAGCTGTTTTTTTATTGTTACCTCTAACTCTTCTTGTAACTGTTATTTGTGCACCTGTCACAGATTCATTTGGATATCTGTCGATTTCATATTTTCTTCTAATTCTCGCCGGTTTTCTTCTTCCTCCAGTTATTTTACTGGTTGCAAGATTTTCTACTGATTTTCGCACAAATGCTGTTTTAATTACTCTAATTTATACAAAACGCCAAATACAGGCTTAGGGTAAAAAATACTTAGTTTAGTTTTGCGATTATTTCTGGTGGAAGGCTTGACTCTGACATCTTTGCTGTTTTTCTCACTTTAGAAAACAGTCTTTGTTTGAGGTTTTCTACATCTCCCTGTATGCCAAAATATTTTTGGAATTTCTCTGTTGTATTGTAAATTTTTAATCTTCCTACATTTTGATGAGTGATAAAGTCTAATTGCCTTAATTCTTTTAGATGCTCGTATACTCCAGAACCTCTAGTTTCCACAAGTTGTTTTGATGAAATTGGTTGCATATATGCAATATATGATAATGTTTTCAATGTTGCATTTGGGAGAATTGGCTTTGATGCATATCTTTTGATTGTTGAACTGTATTCTGGTTTTAATTGAAATACGTATGATCCATCAGGTAGCACTACTATCTCTAATGCTTTGAATGCTGATTTTGTCTTTTCTATCAACTCGTTTAGTATCTCAAAGGTCTTTGTTCGTGATTCTGTGCCTGAGGCCCTGATCAGGTCTTCTATTTTTAAGGGTCTTCCTGCAGAATAAAGCGCCGCTTCAATTCTAGCTGTTGCTTCATCATGTGAATCATTTTTTGCCAATTATCTGTTTTTCCTATAAAATCTACTTAAAGAAATCCTTTCTTCATTTTTGATCAGTTTGTTAACTTCTCCTTTATCAAAATTAATTTTATATCGTCTTCTATTTGCTCCAAGTCTATTTTTTCATCTCTGGCTAAAAATAATATGGCAAAAAACATCTGATTGAATCTACTGCATCGAGATCTTTTATTATCTCTTGAAGCATACCGTGTCCTGCGGCAGTAATTTTTTTAATAATTAGATCTTCATATTTTCCAATAATATTTTCAAGTGAGATGAAATATTCTTGAAAATCTGGAGCTTCTATTGGTTCTATATTCAGTTTATTCCTTCTAGATTGCGGATTAGCTATCGTGCCGATTAAATTTTGTAATAATCCTAGCAAATCATCTAACGACACAGGATAAGTTGATTCATGTCTGTATGGTATATCGATTAATTCTATGTCTACATCAGTTCTTTGTCTGATGGGTTTTTCTCCATCGCAGCACGTTGTAATGCAAAAATACTCTCTACTTTCATTCTATAAATCAATGAAGATGATAGTGCAGCCATTCCTGCAACTCTAAGATCTTTCTTTCCACTTTTTTCAAGAATTTTAATTAATAAATCAAGAATCTGAATAAGATCTATATCCCATACATCTTTTTTGGCAACAGATGACGGATTAAATAAAATATTCACAGGTGCTTGTGAAATGCCACTTGGAGTCTGCTCTTCGCTCACATACTTACTGTGTTTTTATTCAATAATATCTAAGGGCTCTATTTTTTTCTTATATCCAGTCAACTCTTATATTGTTAAGACTGAATTGTACAATTATGAAATCTGCTAGGATTACAGGTCCTAACGAGCCTTTGGTACTTGTTGATACTGATACCCCTCATCCTAAAGATAACCAAGTTTTAGTCAAAGTTAAAGCAGTAGGTGTATGTCATAGTGATTTGCACCTTTGGGAAGGTGGATATGATTTAGGTGATGGTAAATTTATGAAAGTTACTGATAGAGGAGTCAAATATCCAGTTACTCCAGGACATGAAATTGTTGGTACAGTTGAAGAATTAGGCAGTAATGTTAAGGGTTATTCAAAAGGAGATCAAGTTTTAGTTTATCCTTGGATAGGATGTGGTGAATGCCCAGCTTGTAAAGTTGCAAATGAAAATTTATGCGATGCTCCAAAATCACTGGGCGTTTTCCAAGATGGTGGATATTCTCAATATTCCCTTGTTCCTGATTACAAATATTTGGCAAAACTAGATGGTGTTGATCCTGAATCTGCTACGTCACTTGCATGTTCTGGGTTAACAGCTTATACTGCAATTAAAAAATCAAACCAAAATTCACCTGAATTTCTTGTTGTAATTGGTGCTGGTGGGTTAGGTTTGATGGGAGTACAAATTGCAAAATCTATTACTAAATCAAAAATCATTTGTGTGGATCTAGATGATCAAAAATTAGAAATAGCAAAACAAATGGGTGCTGATTTTGTTTTAAATTCAAAAGATCCTGAAACTACACAAAAAATTATTTCAATTTGTAACGGGAAAGGTGCTGATAGTGTTGTTGACTTTGTTAATGCTCCCCCAACTGCAAAAATGGGAATAGCGGTTTTGCGAAAGCGAGGAAATCTTGTTTTAGTTGGTTTGTTTGGTGGTTCTATGGAGTTATCTCTCGTAACAATTCCTCTAAAATCTATTATTATTCAGGGCGCTTATACTGGAAATTATGCCGATATGGTTGAATTGTTAGGACTGGCTCGAAAAGGAACAATTAATCCAATGATTTCAAAAAGATATCCTCTTGATGCTGCAAATACAGCTTTGGAGGATCTCAAAGCACGCAAAATTGTTGGCCGTGCTGTAATTAACCCATGATTGAAAAATCCACACTACAAAATGTTATAAAATAAATATATTCACACTCTGATGTGGCATCTAAGATTAATTATGAAGTAGCATTAACTCATTTGAAAAATAGACAATTTATCACGGCTCATAATCTTTTTCTTAATCAGGCTGAATCTATAAAAAAAACTGAACATCTAAAATCTGCTTTTTTGTATATGTTGGCAGCAGAATGTAAAAAAAGACAAGCTAAAGAATCTAAAGATGAAATAGAAAAAGCATGTGATCTTTTTTTACAATACTCTGAAAATAAAAAATCAAAAAATATTCAGGGCGCATTATTATGTGCATCAAAATGTTTTCTTAGTCTTGGTAAATATGACAAGGCAAAAATTTCATATCAGAAAGCAAAAACAATAATTTCATCCACCATTGAAATTTTTCGACCTATTGTTATAATTGATGATAGCAAATCAATTTCACTGAAACTTAAAAGCTATGTTGAGAAATTAGGATATCAAGAAATTTTAATTTATGAAAACGGCAAAGATGGATTAAAAGGGTGTCAAAAATTATTTTCTAAAAATAAAAAACCTATAGTTCTTTTGGATATGGGTCTTCCTGATTTTGATGGTGATATAATTGCTGAAAAATTATTAAAAGAACAACTTGATTTACAAATAATTGTTATAACAGCTGATGAAAAAACTACCAAGCGAGTTAATACCACAATTAGTTCTGGAGTATCGGCATTTATTCAAAAACCATTTACTCTAGATGAAATAACAAAAGCGATTAATATTGCCGAATCTGAATATTCCCTGTTACAATAACAGTAAAGACATGTTCAAAATATTTACATCTTTGATATCTACCACGTTTATTCTGTAATCTATTAATTCATCAGAAAATTTTTCGACAATTTTTTGTGCGGTGTTTGATTTTCCCGAATCCATTTGAATTATAACCATCATATTCCATTCTCCATCCATGTTTGCTATGAGAAGATAATTATCTAATTTTGTGATGAAATCTTTAATTGAATCTTTTATAGAGTCTAGCGATTTTGATGGTTTTAATTTCATCAATATAGTTTGATATTCATTAATTCCAGATACGTCTGTTAGTACAGCTTTGTATCCTTTGATGATTCCACTTTTTTCAAGTCGTTCTATTCTTTTTCTAATTGTTCTATCTGATACATCATGACCTGATTTTTTTAATTCAGACGCAATTTCTTTTGATGGTGTTCTTGCATTGTTGTTTAGAATCTCAATTATTTTTTGATCTACTTTATCTAAATCTGACCATGCATCATCACTCATAAAATAATGACGTTTTACATGCTTTTGAATTTTTGCTTAACGTATCTAGCATGAATGCGATTTATTTGTAATTATTCTTCTAAAATCCAACCTATTTTTATTTGATTTTTTATCCGACTCCTCTCCTATCCCTGTGGCATATCTCCATATGAGAGGTGCATCTGTTGTCATTTTTGTTTTAATTTTCAATAATGATTCTATTTCTGAATTCAAATTTTTATCTGCTGTCTCATGCTCTTTACAAAATTTACATTTTTGATCAAGTGTGATTGGTTCTGATTCTATTAATGGATAAGTCATACATGCAAGAGGTCGTTTATCGTATATTTTACAAGGAAATCCACCATGAGGTGATCTATCTGAGGTCTTAGTATCTAAAAACGGACATGTGTTTCCATTTGGTTCAATGCCCATTAATTGATATGCTAGTATTTTTGTTGGACTAGAATTTCCCTCTTCAGATATTCCTATTCTTGGTAAAATTGATATTTTTAATCCGTTTACTTTTGCTAGGTACTCTATTCTTTCTTTTTCCTCAGGTAGTATCAGTACCCCAATTTTTCCAAATTTTTTACTTGGATAATACTCTCTTTCAATACAACATTGAGAACAATCTTGTATGCATCTAAATTCCATGGGTTATTTTTATTACATTTGAATAAAATTCCTTGTAACTAGCAAATTTTTCTAAAAATCTGATTTTTTATTCAAATAATCCCCACAGTTATATGCTCATGGCTGTAATGCTTGTTATGGGTAAACGCCAAGTCAAAAATGAAAGTGCATTAAAGGAAATACGTTTGCCAGAAGAGGGTGAGATGTTTGGCCGAGTTCTTAAAATGCTTGGAGGCGAAAATGTCATGGTAAAATGTGATGACGGTGTTACGCGTCGAGGCAGAATTCGGGGGAAACTGAAACGTCGAGTATGGATACGAGATAATGACATAGTCATAATAGCTCCTTGGGATTTCAAAGAGAATGAACATGGTGATATTGTTTGGAGATTCACCTTGCCTCAAGTTGAATGGCTAAAAGACAATGATCACATTGCAAAAGACTTCTAAACTCATTTATCCATATTTACGCTTGAGTTTGGTTTGAATATCGTTGTCAATTGTCTGATCTATTTTGATAACTTATCTTAATATACGGAATAATTCTGTAAATAACTAAATGGAACAAGGCACCGTAAAGTGGTTCAACCGCACAAAAGGCTTTGGTTTTATCGAAAGAGAATCTGGTGACGATCTATTCGTTCACAAATCAGATGTTGATGGATTCATCAATGAAGGCGATAAAGTCGAGTTTGTAGTCGGCGAAGGTCAAAAAGGACCAGCTGCTCAAAAAGTCAAAAAAACAGCATAGACAATAGATATTTTTATTAATTTAAGAGTTCATCATTGTTTTCTTAAATTAGTCTATTTTTATTATTTTAAAATTTATAAAAAACCATGGTCCCAAGCGACGGAGTTGAACCATCGACAACCCGGTTTCTGTATGCCTGATATGCTGTTATTCAGTCAGCCATCTAAAGCCAACAACTACAGCCGGGAGCTCTACCAGGCTGAGCTAGCTTGGGACAAAAAAACGAAGTGCTCTAGTATTAAAAAACTATCGAAGATTCACCAGTCTAATTGGCGATCGTATGTGTTTTCTATAGGCATAAATACCATCTTTCAAGAAAAATAGTTAATTGTCAGAACAACAGCTATCATATTCTGGTTACGTCTGTGCTCCTTATTTACACAACCACGAATCTGTTAAACTAAAAGACTTGTGGATGTCTTCTAAAAATATTGAAGCCCTATATTTTGTCACTGGAACATTTTCAGATGAAAGTAAACCTTACTTTTCTGAATCATCCAATCATTATATTTTGGGAAAATTCAAAGACAGCCAACACATTACAGATGATCTAACAAAACACAATCAAGAAAAAACATCTTTTATGTTTAATGTGAAACATGAACTCTTTCAAAGACAAGTTTCAACAGAAATAAATTTTGTAACTATCTATTATTTAGAATATGGTGATTCAGATGATGATTTCCAAGAAGTTGCCGATATTTTACTAAAACGTGAAAAAATTAGTATTGGTGGGTTAGGCGATATGAGTACTTTTTGTAAATTACCTGCAAAATTTACTTTCCCGTATAAGGAAAATGTTGTGGTAATTGAGGTTGCAAGTGAAAAAGGCCATCAAAGTGTAAAAAAGTACTGTGAACAAACCAAACGTGATGTAAATCGAAAAGGATTGACAATGACTAACTTGTTGAGTTTGTCAATTCTTGAAAAATTAAAGTAAATAATTGATCATTCTTGTCTTCTGTGGATCTTTTTAGTTAATTTTTAGTATTTTTTGAAATTACCTGAAAAAGTGTAAATGTTAAATATTCGTCTAAAACCTGCTTCATCATGAGTAAGCCAGCTGATCTTGGATCATTGAAAATAGGTTCTTACATTTTACTTCCCGTATCAGATCAACCTGATGGTGAGCCTTGTAGGATTGTTGAATATGATACATCTAAACCCGGAAAACATGGTGCAGCAAAGGCTAGAATTGTAGGTGTTGGTGTATTTGATGGTCAAAAAAGACCTCATGTAGGGCCTGTCAGCATGCAGGTGCATATTCCACTAATAGACAAAAGAACTGGCCAAATTATTTCAATTATCGGTGAGACTATTCAAATTATGGATTCAGAAACTTTTGAGACAATTGATGTAACACTAATCGATGAAGAAATAAACGGGACTGTTGCAAATGGCCAAAATGTAGAATATTGGAACGTAATGGGCCGAATTAAAATTATGCGTATCAAAAGTTAGAATCTAATACTATTCTAGCCACTTCTATCTTACACTGTTTTACTTGGTAATTTTGACTCTGTCATATCCTGATTGATAAAACCACCACTTGTAGGTTCTGGTGGTGCAATTTTTTTAGCACCTCCCAATCCTATAGTTGTAATAATTACTGATGCCATAATTACTGCAAAAACAATTTGTGGATATGCCGATGCATTAGGTAAGCCCATGGTTAATGGAAATGTTGCAAGAACTGCAGCAGCTAACCCTCTTGGTATCATAACTGTGGTGACTTTTTTATCTAGTTGTGAGAATCGTTTAGTCAGAGTCATTTTGACAATCGATACTCGAGATATGTATATTGCAAGTGCTACAATTCCTCCAAAAATTATAAACTCAATGTTTCCAAAACTAGCAAGCAGACCAACAAATACAAAGAAAAATGTTCTAACTAGAAAAGTAATTTGATTGTGAGTTGGATCATCTGTGTCTATTTTTGGTAATGTGAATCTGAGATATTTTGCTAAGCGACGTTTGTTTCCTAACATTAATCCAAACACCAATGCAGTAAGTGCACCTGATTCTCCAAATGAATTTGCCAAAAAGTAGAGAATAAATAAAATTGCTAATGTGAGCATGTAACTATGTTTGCTTGTTGATAGTTTTGTTGTAACATACATCCATGGAATGCCAACTCCTAATCCTAATATCAGTCCTACTGCAACTTGATTTCCAATTGTTGAACCCATGTTATTGACATCTATTGTACCTGCTAGCACAGCTCCAAATAACACAAAAGCAATTACTGTTGCAAGAATGTCTGTAAGTGCTGATTCAAAACTTAATAATGATTTTGCATTGTCTGAAATTTTTAGATTTCTCACTAATCCAAAAACTATTGCCGAACTACTTCCACCTACTATTGATCCTAGTAATATTCCCTCTATCCATTCCCATCCAAGACCATAATGTGCAAAGACTGTGACAATTACTACTGATACTGCAAAACCTATCATTGACAAGACTACTGCAAAATGTGCAGTACTTGCCATACTTTTTAGATCTAAATTTAACCCCCCCATCAAACATGATTATTATCAATGCAAGAGCTGCAAAATATGGTACTACTTCCAAAACAACTTCTGGTTGAATTAATCCTAACACTGGACCAATAATTATCCCTAAAATCATTAAAAACGCTACATCTGGAATGCCTGTTTTTTTAAAGAATACTTCCCCTGTAACTCCCAAGAAAATTACAGTTCCTGCAGCAAGAAGCAATAATGGAGCTGAAACTATTGTATCTGATGCCAGTGATGAAAAAACACTTGTTAAGTTTTGAAATAATGCCTGAGATGTTTCAGATGCTGTGTTATCAAAAATACCTCCACTCATACCTATGCCTGAAAAAATGTCATTATTCCATTAGAGAAAGAGTATAGTGGCCCATTATTGATTGACTGCATTATTACATCTAGTAAGGCTAAAAAAAATTCCATGCTTATTTTCAATTATTTGTTTAATACAAAATAATGTGAACAATTATTGACAGAAGTCTGATTGTAATCCTATTTTTACTATATTTTGTATGTGTCTAGTATGCATATTGCTATGCCTAGGCATTAAATTTATGATTCATAGCTTTCAGGAAAATATCTATTTCTCCATTGCATTAGTTTATTGAAAATTTCCAAATAATCTTTTTCTTTGGTTGTAACATGTATGTGTCCATATACGTCTCTGAAGTGACCCTCAAAAACTAGGACACATTGTTTCTTAAATAACGGGATTGTTACTCCTGTTTTTTTAATTTTCTTAAACTCATAATTTTCTATCGTTATAGTTTTGTTTTTTATTATGATCTTTTTTTCTATCGTTATTTTTTATTGATGTCTTTTTGCCGTATTGTAAGTATGGATTTATTCTGCATATTTTTACTTTACGTTCGCCCAAAAACATAAAAATTCCTTAAAAAGTTTATTTCGATTTTTATTAGAGTGAAAAAACGAAACTATTTAAAAAAATTGCGTTTAAAATGTATAAAAGAGTTATTGTAAAACTACAAACTTCAGTATATTTATT
>JAAUVF010000104.1 GCA_012030815.1 Nanobdellota archaeon
TGTTTTGCCTGGTCTTCTAAAGACATGATAAAATCTAAAACAAATCCCATTATTACTTATTGCTTTATTTTGAGATAATATCATCATCATCCCAAGTGAGACGAAATTTTCCTACTACTCTGAAAAGCTGGATTCTCCCACCTTTTTTGAATTTTAGATGGTAAGAGTTTTGAGATGTGTCATAGATCTCCAAGGAAACATCGTCTTTTATTGTTTCAAAAACTACAGGATTGCTTGAAATGGATTTCCATTCAGTAGGTTCAAAATCAAGATAAAATTTAGTATACAAAAGACCCATTTTCACATTCCATTAGAAATGCCAGAATAAAAACCAGAGTACCCAATCATCCAAGATCCTGATAGCTCTTAGGCATAATAGAATCAAGATAACTCATGACTGTAGGGAGTATAGTTTCAGAGTCTTTATCATTATCAATAATTTCAAACACATGACTGATTAGCTGCTGGATTTCTAAATGCTCATCTCGATACAAAGTTTTTTTGGGATTTTTGTTTGAATCCAATAAAGTAAACCCACTATCTGTTTGTAACAAATTTTTTAACAACATGTTTGCTAAAGTGATCTTTTCATTTACATCCTTGTGCCGATAATCATCTTCTAGTTTTTGATGTGATTTTTCATGTTGTGAAAAGATGTGTTTGTAATTCTTTCAATGTGTTGCTGAAATTTTATAGAATAGTTTTGTGTGGGGCAATAAAATTTCATGTTTGCTTTTTTCTCTACAAAAATTATCTCTTTTGCCAAAAGAGAATCCCGAGTCTTTTCAAAGGTTGTTTTTGCCATATATTCTGGAACCATCATTTTCAATAATCTGTTATGATGTAGATTTGGGTTGTTTTTTATGCAATCAAAAAGAACCCTCTCACGCTCATACTGCTCTGAGGTAGGCTCAACATAGGCTATCATTACTAGGTCGACCTATTATAAGTAGGTCATATATTTATCACTATCTGAAAACAACTTTGCAAGCAGGCACAAGAGTCAACTCAGAGATTCTTGAATTTTACTAGTATCTGTAAATTGCCTAAATTTGGTAATTTTTCCATTATTGATTTCATATACATGTGAAAATGGAACATCAAATTGCTTGTCTTTTTTTGAAATTCCCGTGTACCTACCAATAACTATCACACCATCTTGTGATTCAATGTATTCTTCAGGGATTGCATGAAATTCTTTGAAATTTGACAACATTTTTGGAAAGTAGTTTTCAAAAATTTCTTTTACCCCAACATATCTCCCTCCACTTGGCATTCCGTCTAGTGTAATCCACTGTATGTCTTTATCACATAATGAAAGATATGTTTGTGAATCTTTATTTTTAAAAGCATTATAGAATTGTTTAGTCAATTCAACATTGTTCATAAATCCACAAATCAAATTATAATCATAAACTTTACGATATAATATCAGGAACTGTTATTTTTAGAATCCCTTTCTTTGATTAAAAATTCTCGTTTGTGTTTAAATCTTTCAAGTTACGATCTAGTCTTCTAAGAGTTTCAGAGATTGTATCTTTATCAGATATGTTATTTTCAAGGTCTCCAGTTACAGATTCTCGATGCATCTCAAGCTTTATGATTCTTTTATCAATGTCACCTATTGCGTTGTCTAGTGATTCTAAATCATTTTCAAAATTCATGGTATGAGTTTTTTGTAAATTACAAGCTTAAGAGTTTTTTTCAGATTGGATCAACTCAACGAGTCGTTTTATGTTTTTCATGTCATTTAATTCGTTTTCCAGTAGTGACTCGTATCGTCGCATTTCTACTAGAGATGTAATGTTTTTTAGAGCATCTTGAAGCTCAGTTATTTTTATTCTCGTGACATCTTCCCAGTCAGCTAGCATATCTAGCGCTTCTTTGATATCCTGCTCTTTCATGCTGATTGGTAGTACAGTCTACTTTTAGTTATATTTTCTGAGCCTCAGACTATCAAATGGGGCCAAGAGAAATTAGATATTCAGAAAACCTTAATGCATATATCGTGTAAATTAGAGCAAATTGAATTGCTTTAGATGTGATGGAAAAGGCAAGATTAGAAATGAATTTGGCATATATGAAAAATGCACATCTTGCCAAAAAAGCAATATGACTTTTGAAAAAATATCTAGAGAAGAAGAAAATGACTGATAGAAAAAAGAAAGACAATAGAAAACAAAAAGGACAAAAGGCAGCTGAATTAAAACAACGAATTCAGAAATACAAAAAGCAACAGCAAATAAACAAAAAAGGAAAGAAACCAAAAAAATATTAGATTTTAAATTACTTTTGTTTATAAAAAATCAACAATCATTTTAGAACATCAAAATTATTTGGCAAGAACCCAATCATAAATGATTTTAATTTGCTCTAAAACTATAGCGTTTATTTCAGCAATCTTTTTTTCTAGTTGAGAGTTGATTTCTCGTAGTTCTTTGTTTTCTTTTTCTAGTTCAACTATACGTTGCTCAAGGTGAACAACTTTGCTGTCATCTACATATGGTTTTGTAGTAATTGTGTTTTGATCATAATATTTTTCGTCATGATACTTTTTTCATCATAGTGTCGTTTATCGTATTTTTCAAAAAACAAAACTACACGCTTTGTTTCATCATATGTCAAGTCAGTCTCAGATACAATCAATTCCATTAACTGATCAACTTGACCTGATTCCCAAAGGAACTGAATTTTTTCCATTGGAATGGAATTCATTATTTTTTTAGCTAATGGCTCTATTGCCTTCCATTGAGGATCATCAAGATATGGCTCATGACTTGACGGTGTTTTTGATAGTTTGATTTTATAGAATCATCATATTTGTAATCTGGATGTACATAGTCTTTGTAAGACATTTTTAGTTCTTCAAGTTCTTGCATCTTTTTGTGTTCTAGATTCTTTCTTTTTTCATCAAATTCTCGGATAAACTGCTCAAACATGGAATTTTTCTCATCCTCTGTTAGCTGTGGGTTTGCCTCAATTTTTTGATAAATTTCCATTTTTACTTGGGCATATTGTTTTTCAAGACTTTGAAATTCCAGATGGTATCGCTTTTCAATTTCTTGTCTTTTTTGTTCATATTTTTGAGATTCACCTGTAATGCTTTCAGCCATTACAGGGCCAATCATGCCTACAAATAACACTGCAAACAATCCAAAAAGTAATGATGTTTTCAATGATTTTTTATGTAAAATTTCAGTATTAAAAGAAAAACATGTAATGTATAGTAACAGTAATAATCTATAACAAAATTTATGCCCAGAAACAGATTTTATTCTCTGTCGATGTATTCTTCGATTCCTGGTGGAACTGGCGCTAGACCTTTTCTCTTTCTGATTTCTGCAATTGCAGTAGCTGCAATAGATTTTGGAAGTTCAGTCCATGCCTTAAAGGAAGTATTCCATGTTGCACGACCTGCAGTTTGTCCTCTCATAGCTTCAGATAATGTAAATGTCTCAGATGCTGGAATCTCACCAACAATAATACTAGAAGCACCTTTTTGTTGCATGTCAAGCACTTTACCACGTTTACCAGAAATTACAGTAGCTACGTTTCCTACCAAATCAGTTGGAACACGAACTTCAATTGCAAGCATTGGCTCTAAAATTGTAGTTCCTGCAGTCAGCAAAGCACCCATACAAGCACGTCTTGATGCTGGACCCAATTGAGACAAACCTCTGTGTGCTGTATCCTCGTGAGGAACAAAGTGAGTAAAGATGAATTTACAGTCCCTCATCTGCTCTTTGCAAAGTGGGCCTTCTTTCATTACTTCTTCAAATCCAGAGTTGATAGAGTCAGTTGATTCTTGGATAAATTGTACACCTTTAGTTCCGTTAATCATAACGTTTCCACGTGGTCTAGTTTCATAATTCTCTTAATTGTATCAGTATCCCATCCAGCTCCTTTGAGAAGATCAGATACTACCTTTTTGTCTTTTCATGTCACTGATTTCACCGGTTCTAAGCATGTGAGCAATGGCTGGCTCCAATGGTTCGACTTTCATGAAAATCTTGTTGTGTCTGTTTGGAGATTTTGACATGATTGGCTCACAGTTGCCTTTGACAGTTTCCCTGTAATTGATAAGTGGCTCAGATGTAATGATTTCTACTTTGGCATCTTGAATTCTATGTGTAGCTACATCAAGGTGTAATACACCCATTCCAGCTACTAGTGTCTCGCCAGACTCTTCATCAATTTTTACAACAAGGTTTGGATCTTCAATTGTTAGTTGTTTGAGAACCTCAACTAGTTTTGGTAAATCTTTAGGATGTTTTGGTTCGATTGCAATTTGAACGACAGGTTCTGAAACATATTTGACTCCTTCAAACATTGGAATTCCTTTAATTGAGCAAATTGTATTTCCTGCTCTAGCTTCAGTTAATCCCAACAATGCAGGAATGTTTCCAGCACCTAATTCGTTTACTTGTTCTCTTTGGTT
>JAAUVF010000105.1 GCA_012030815.1 Nanobdellota archaeon
AATGCCATCATCTCTTTTGATGATTCCTTGGATGCCTTACTTGTGGTATTTTTTACTAGTTGCATTTCTTCAAAAATTTTATCTGATTTTTTGTGGAATTCTGCAGTTGATGCATCTTGTCGTTTTAAAATATCTGAAACAGAAGAAATTTTTTGCTCAATATTATCTGTCTTCTCAAACACATTCTTTTTGAAATTTGAGAAATCATCTTGAACTGATTTTAATCCCTCTCCTACAAATGCAGTAGAATCTGCTCTA
The DNA here is from genome assembly GCA_012030815.1 of Nanobdellota archaeon. Next base: position 259 of record JAAUVF010000105.1, read on the forward strand.
TGCGATAATGAGTTTATCTCAGTTTCAATTTTGTCTATTTTTCCAGAGATGCTTTTAATAGAATTCATGCTCAAACTAGACGCAGAATCGGCATTTGTTGCTATTGTGGTGAATTGTTGTTTTAACCCCTCGATGACTCCTCCCAATGAATCAATTTTGGAAGCCTTTCCTGCAACTGCATCGATTGCAATTTTAATTGCATCTAACTCTGTTCTTAACTTTGTTGCTGAATTTACATCATCTTTTATTTTTCCCAATTCTTGATTTAAGCTAGAAATTACCTGTGATGATACTTCTATATTTCCAGCTTTTTTAGATATTTCTTCAATACTGTTTTTTAGATTATCAATTTCATTACCGATGTTTGCTAATGAATCTGTTTTTCCAGATACTTTTCTAAGATCTTCTCTTACCTCATCAATTCTTTGTGCAATTTTTATTATCATTTGTGAATTATTTCTCATAGAATTCATACTGTCTTCGACTTGTTCTGACAACTCTTGTGTTTTTGGAGATGATTTTTGCAATTCATTTATTTTGTTTACTTCTTCTTGTAGTCTTACTGTTTGGTCATTAATTTTTGTAATTAAGTTTGATTGGGTTCTTACTTGATTTAGCCCTGCATAAAGTTTCTGTGTATCGTCTTCTAAAATGTTAATTTGTTTTGATTGTTTTTGTATATTTTCTAATGTTTGTGTTAGAGTGTCAATCATTTCCTTCATTGATACAAGCACCTTTTGATTATCGCCAAAAATCTTTGACATTACTTTGATTTCTTTTTGTAATGCTTTGCTAGAATCTGTCACGGTTGCCACTTTTTTTAAAACGGCTGCTGGTGTTGGTTCTCGTTTTACTGTTTTTTTGGAACTTTGTCTGCTTTCTTTGCATCTTTGGCAGCCATATCTATTAAGAATAAAATATGATGTTAAAAAAGTTAGGTGTAAAATAAAAAATGTAATGAGTTACTTGTTGACAACTTCTGGCTCATGTAGTAACTCATGAAATGTTTTTTCTGCTAGCCCATTGGCCGTATCGATAAACCCTCTTGGGCAATATTCACATTGAATCATATAGTACGGTATGGTACCGTACTATTAATGCATGGGTAATTGTGATGTTACCAATTATGCAGTCAGATACCCCAGGTCATTTCTCTACATTATTTTCAGTTGACCTACTCATCATTCTGCAATTAGACTAATGAACATTAAGCATAAAGAGGTTCAAAATACAATAAATGGGAAATATGTTAAATTTGATGATTTCGTACAATTCGCAACTGTTTTTAAACAAATTTGTTCAACCCTACCGTGGATACATCTTTTCTTCAAATTGACCCATCTGGAATTTTTACACTGTTAGAACAGTTTGTAGCAAGCTTCAATCCGATCACGGACTTTCATAGATCATTTATCACAGATTTAGCTTTTATCATGATTATTGGTGCAATTGTAACTCTTGCTTTCTTTAAGATTAAACAACCTCTAATCATTGGATATCTTTTTGCTGGTATGTTGTTAGGACCTTTATCTCCTCTTTGGTCTTGGCTTCTTCCTCCTGGAGGTATTACTTCTGATGTGATGGAAGGTGTTGGGATTTTAACTGATATATCTGCACTTAATCTTTTTTCAGAAATCGGTGTCATATTGCTTCTTTTTGTAATTGGGATTGAATTTCCATATGCAAAAATCAAAAGCATTGGAAAAATGGCTATTGGCGTTGGTACAATTGGTTTGTTTATGACGCTTGGTGTAATTTTTTATGCTGCAAGTATGCTTGGATTAAATTCAATGGATTCGTTATTTATTGCTGCAGCCCTTTCAATTTCCAGTACTGCTGTAATTGTAAAGATTTTAGAAGAGATGGGACGAATCAAACGAGAATCTACTATTCTTGTATTGGGAATATTGATTGTAGAAGACGTAATTGCAGTAATTTTAATTTCATCTTTGCAGTCAATTGCTTTGGTTGGAACTGTCTCCATAGAGTCTGTTTTGATTGTAGTTATTGTTGCAATTGGAATGATCGCAGGAACATTTACTCTAGGTACTAGACTCATCACCCCTTTGATAGATAGAGTGGCAGCATCTGAGCACCGTGAAATTTTATTGCTTAGTGTTTTAGGCGTATGTTTTGGTTATGCTTTATTGGCAAATCTTGTTGGCTTGTCAGTTGCAATTGGGGCATTTCTTGCAGGAGTGCTAGTTGCAGAATCTAAATCATCTGAAGTTTCCAAGCTATTGGCAAGTCCAATAAAAGATATGTTTGTTGCTATATTTTTCATCTCAGTAGGTGCACTTATGGATGTATCTCAACTTCAAAACTACATCTTTTTAGCTATTGCCTTAATTGGAATTGCGATATTTATGAAATTTTCAGGAAATATTGTTGGCAGCATAATATTCCGTCAAAAACGTGATAAGGCAATTCGCTCTGCGTTTACTTTGGCTGCTCCAAGAGGTGAATTTTCAATTGTTATAATCAAAACTGGAGTTGATATTGGTGCAGTAAGTGCATTTTTGTTCCCACTAATTGGTATCATTTCCATTGTTACTGCATTTATCACCCCGTTTATGGTAAGGGCCAGTGATAAAGTAGTACCAATATTTGAAAAGAAAAATGTCTGATGAACTAAAAAAATTATCTGAGCAGGTTCATGATAATGTGACAGCGTTTGATTTTGATGGAAAACCTGTACCGTGTATAATTTTTGATGAAAGAAAATACGATGAGATAATCTCTAAAGTTGCTGGCAAACCTCTTACAATTAATACTGATCTTAACATATTACAAGACGGATTAGGTCATGTTTTTGTAGAAATTATTTTAACATTTTCCCAAGATGGAATTGTAGAAAAAATTCTAATCAATGCAAACAAGGATCTATCCTTTTTTCAATCTCTTGCAAAAACGTCAATGCTTGCACTCTCATCTCCAAAATCTCATTATGGAAAAGATAATGTCTTTATGATTCAGCTGCCCAAGCCTGAAAAAGCTGAAAATGCATTAGAGATTATAGAACGTGGGTTAGCACAAAACAATCAAAAATAAATGGTGCAGTTACCGGGATTTGAACCCGGGTCACGAACTTGGCAAGCTCGAATATTAACCAAACTGTACTATAACTGCAACAATCCTAAGGGATGAATTTGGATATTAAACTGTTTTTAACTAATATGTTGTAGATAACCTATGGATGAAATACTCTTGGAGAAAATCAAACAAAAAATCCATGAGACTATTTCAAACAAAGAGGAAATACGGCAACTTATACAATTTTTATCTAATATTGATGATTCTAAATCGTTTGCACTTGGTATTGTTGTTGGAAGACTCTACAACGCATTTTATTATCAAACAAAAAGAATTCTTGGTCGGGAACCAACTGACATTGAATTTGCTGAATTTTTAGAATTTGTTAAAAGTAGAAAATCTGATTTAGAAAATTTATGGTGACATCTTTTTTTGCCAGTCAATTACATTGATTTTTGGAGTTCCTGGTATTTTGACACATGCACTTCTAAGAGCTTCTTTTGCTTTTTCTAGGTGTGGTGCATTAACATAAAATTCCATGATGCATTGATTACGTGCTACTCTTGCACCTAAGCTTGTAGCTTTGCCCCAAGCTCTTCTCATTCCCTCTGAAATTCTGTCTGCACCTGCAGTTTGCAACCATTTTATTTTCTCTAAGTAATACATGAGGATAAATTCTGAGTCTGCCAAAATAACCAGTTTCTCCAGTAGCTTCTTCAAGTTTTTTGCTTGCTGATAATCTGCATGACTCTATAGCCATATGTCTTATCTGAACTTTCTCGTTTAGGAGTAATTGTACACAATAATCATAGTTTGCTCTCTTTCCTCCTTGGAATTTTGCAATTTTTATCTGAGGATTACCTTTGATGAAGTCTTTTCTACAGAATGGTTGTCCTCTTCCGACTCTATAATTAGCGCCATGCATGATAATTCCAACCCTGAATGCCCATATTTTAACGGTTAGACAACCCCCATTCGTATTCTCCAATGCTTATATGGAAAACCATCAACTCTCTGTACATTATGGAAGAAACCCCCTTAGTGAAAGGTGAATTGATATTAGATCAAACATGTGTCACTGACAAAGAAATGATCCATGAACTCCAGATCAAAGGATTTGGTGAGATTGAAAAAGA
>JAAUVF010000106.1 GCA_012030815.1 Nanobdellota archaeon
ATGTTACAGGTTAATTAAAAAACTCCGTGATGACTTTTTTTATCATTTCCATTTGAATCAATTATATATTTTTGCTGTATGGGAAATATCGTCATATGACCCAGTATCGCTCATGCATAGCGACATTAGAATAAATTTTTGTTATTTATAAGATAATGAAATTTACTAGGATTAACAAGGGTGTTTTTCATATTGTCCGAATACGTTAAATTAATTCTCAGCAATTACTGAGTTACACAAAAATTATTTAATTAAGGGATCTTTTTCTGTGAATTAATTTTTTGCTCCTAGAAGGTCTTGATTGTTTTTTGACTTTTCCCTTGTTCATACTTTTTCCTTGTTTTTGCATCTTTCTACGTACATTAATTCGTAGTTTTTCTTGCTTTTCTGTGTCTTCCAATTTTTGCAATATGGCTCGTAAAGTTTCAATTTCTTTTTTTGTAAGTTTCATGAAAAAATCTAACTTAAATAATTAATAAATTAATGGTTAAAAAAGAATTATTTGGGTTGGCCTTTCATAAATTCAGCGCCTGCTTTTTGTATCTCTTCTAGAGTCATATCTTTTTTTCTAGTTGCTATAGTCCATCTATGACCATATGGATCTACAAGCATGCCTATACGGTCTCCCCAAAATCCATCCAACAATGGCATCATAGATGTTGCACCTACTGAAACGGCTTTACTAAAAACAGAGTCAGCGTCATCAACATACAAGTAAATTGCACCACTTGGTCCACCTGTGGATTTAGGCGATAAGAAACCCATCTCAGGTATCTCGTCACAAAGCATAATGGCAGAATCTCCAATTCTTATTTCAGCATGCATTATAGATTTTCCATCAGGTCCTGGAAATCGATAAACCTCTTTTGCATCAAACGCTTTTTTATAAAATTTGATTGCATCAGATGCCCCATGAATAGTTAAAGTGGGGGTTACAGAATGATATCCATCAGGTATAGGTTTCACCATATCTGTCACTTTATTTCAATGAATTTATCTTTTTGTCTATGTGACAGTTGTTAGATAAATCAGAAATTTTGAAAAAACATTTAATGTAAAAAAATGAAAGTTTCATTATTTATAGAAATCAAACTGAATGAAAATACATTACATGGCATTACTCATTGGGGAATTAGAGCATCTATTGGAGGGATATTTCATGTCAGATGGAAAAGGGGTTTTTGTGTATCGCAAGGTGAATGAGAATAGGATCTTGTAATGTTAGTAGGTATGTTAGCAGTAATAGCTGTAGGATGAGGTAAAATATCCATAACGAGTTTAATTAAAAAAATATAATTATTTTTTTGATAAGATGAATTTAAGATCGATTATTTTCTTAAAACACGAAAATTGTTTTTTAAATATTGTAAATGTGGTGTAATTTGTTTGATGTACCATATAGAAATCAAAGTAAAATATCATGTCAAATATGGCAGCAAAGAAAAAAGCAGCAGCAAAAAAATCAGCAACAAAGAAAAAGTAACAATATAAGATATTTTTTTATCTTACATTTTTTTATTTTAATTATCACACTATAAATCCAGAACTTTTCCCAAGTCGATCTAATGAGTTAATAGTCAAGGCAAGAAATGGTTAGAAATCCCTTCAAGGCAATGCTTTAAAAACCCCTGATTTTGATTTGATAATCTAGAAGAAATGAAACAAGTTTACTTTTATGATGAAGGTGACGGGAAAAACAAGAAACTCCTAGGTGGAAAAGGAGCAGGTCTTTGTGAAATGACTCAACTTAAACTGCCTGTACCTCCAGGATTTACAATTACCACTCAAGTGTGTAACGAGTATTATCAAAATGACAAGAAACTCCCAAAAACACTGATGAATGAAGTAAAAAAGAACATTGCAAAAATTGAAAAAAGAACTGGAAAAAAATGGAATTCTAAAGATAATCCACTACTAGTATCTGTAAGATCAGGTGCAGCAATATCCATGCCCGGTATGATGGATACTATTTTGAATTTAGGATTAAATGATGTAACTGTTGAAGGCCTAGCAAAAAAGAGCAACAATCCAAGATTTGCATGGGACTCTTACAGGAGATTTGTTCAGTTATTTGGCAAAGTTGTATTTGGTGTTGAGGATAAAAAATTCGACATAATTTTAGAAAATGCAAAATTAAATCAAGCCGTGCAAGCAGACAGTGCATTAAATGAAAAATCGTTAAAAACAGTAGTCTTAGAGTACAAAAAGATTTGTGAAAAACATATCGGAAAGCCATTTCCATCAGATCCTTTTGAACAATTAGAATTAGCAATCAAAGCAGTATTTGGTAGTTGGATGGGAGAAAGAGCAATAGTGTATAGAGAGAGAAATAACATTACAAAAGACATTGCAGACGGTACTGCAGTAAACATAGTTTCAATGGCGTTTGGAAATATGGGTAATGACAGCGCCACAGGAGTTGTTTTTACAAGAAATCCAGGGGATGGGACAAGGCATCTTTTTGGCGAATACTTGGTGAATGCACAGGGAGAAGATGTTGTAGCAGGAGTAAGAACAGGAAAGCCAGTAGATGAAATGAAAATAGAAATGCCAGCATCATACAAACAATTAGAACAAACATGTGAAAAACTAGAAAGACATTACAAAGAACCACAAGATATAGAGTTTACAATAGAACGTGGAGTATTCTATTTGTTGCAAACAAGAAATGCAAAGATGAATGCAGTTGGAATGGTAAAGACTTCAGTAGATATGGTTAATGAAAGATTAATTGACAAAAATAAAGCACTAACAAGATTACATGCAGAACAACTAGAACAGTTACTCCATAGAACAATTGATCCAAAATCTATTAAAAATTATACTCTGCTTGTAAAAGGAATTGCAGCATCACCAGGCGCAGCAAGTGGGGTAGCAGTGCTTGATGTAAAAAGAGCAACAGCGATGGGAGAAAATGGAGCCAAAGTAATTCTAGTCAGAGAAGAAACAAAACCTGAAGATGTTCCAGCGTTTTTTGAATCGGTTGGAATTCTCACTAGCCGCGGAGGAAAAACATCTCATGCAGCAGTGGTTGCAAGAGGAATGGGTAAACCTTGCATTGTAGGTTGTTCAGATTTAAGAATAGATTATGATAATAAACAATTCAGTGTAGATGATAAAATAGTACATGAGGGAGACGCGATAACAATTGACGGCAGTACAGGTTCAGTGTATTTGGGAGAAATTCCCACAATAGAACCAAAAATTACAGATGATTTCAAAACCATCCTTAATTGGGCGCAGAAAGTAAAACAGATCGGAATTAGAGCAAACGCAGATACTCCGGAAGGAGCAAGATTGGCAAGAGAGTTTGGAGGACATGGAATTGGTCTTTGTAGAACAGAAAGAATGTTCAACGGTAGTGACAGAATAGGATTATTCGTAGATATGATCATGGCAGAGAATATCGAGGCGAGAAAAAAAGTTCTAACTAAATTAGGCGAATTACAAAAAAGTGATTTTATTGAAATACTAAAAGCAATGGAAGGATATGCTGTAACAATTAGATTGTTGGATCCACCATTACACGAGTTTTTACCAAATCCAGAAGAGTTAAATCAAAAAATTCACAAATTAGAACAAAGAAATGAAGTAGTAGAATTAGAGAAAGCAAAAATCGTACTAAAAAGAGCAAAAGAACTAGCGGAAATAAATCCAATGATGGGACATAGAGGAGTCAGAGTGGGAATAACTTATCCAGAAATTTACGAGATGCAAATTAGAGCAGTGTTTGAAGCAGCAGTAGAATTGGCAAAAAATAAAGTTGATGCCCATCCACAAATTATGATTCCACAGATTAGTAGTATTGCAGAATTAAATCATATTAAAAAAATCTATGACACCATCAAAAAGGAAATGGAGTCAAAATATAACATGAAATTAAAGATAAACTTTGGAACAATGATTGAAGTTGTCAGAGCAGCATTAACTGCTAATGAACTTGCAAGTACTGCTGAATTCTTTAGCTTTGGTACAAATGATCTTACACAAGGTACATTTAGCTTTAGTCGCGAGGATGTAGAAGGAAAATTCCTCCCAGAATACATGGACAAAGAGATTCTTGAAAGAAATCCATTCCAATCAATTGATGTTAATGGAGTTGGAAGCTTGATGAAAATAGGCATATCTGCAGGCAGAACCATCAAACCAGATATAGAGATTGGAATTTGTGGTGAACATGGAGGAGACCCAAATTCAATTAAATTCTGTCATAATGCCAACCTTAGTTATGTTAGCGCATCCCCACATAGAATTCCAATTGCAATTATAGCAGCAGCTCAGGCAGCAATTGAGAAATCAAAGGATGTAAGAAAACCAGTAAAGAAAGCTGCAAGAAAACCAGTAAAGAAAGCTGCAAGAAAACCAGTAAAGAAAGCTGCAAGAAAACCAGTAAAGAAAGCTGCAAGAAA
>JAAUVF010000107.1 GCA_012030815.1 Nanobdellota archaeon
TGTTCATCGCTTCTATTCATGACGGTCCTCTCCGCTTGCAGTGGGTGGAATGTGAATATTGGCGGTGAAAAAACAGCGCATAGCCGCGTGCTCGCCTCCTTTAACCATCTCGATCAAGACGACGAAGCAGATTTAACAGACGGCTTAAAGTTTGATCTCGTGCGGCGTCAGCGCAATGTTATGGTAGAGAAAAAGAACTCGTTCAGGGAATTATTCTTCTTGCAGTTGCATTTGCTCATGCACAAAAAAATGAATTCCGTGTAGGAGTTGGTATGTTAGGACGAGCATTGGAAAAATTAGGTGACTCTCCAGCAACATATGGTGATATTGATGTCGATAGAATTAGAAATAAAATAAAAGAAATGCAAAAAACTGAAGAATTATCTATATTTGAGATTTAATTAAATTGAGAGCTGTTGTAACTACATCTGCTCCTTGAATTAGACCTATGCTGCCTTTTTAGCTTGATTTTCTGTTACTCTAGTAGTTCCATCGTTTTTGATAAAATTTCCTGATACTAGAATTGGTACTGGATCATCACTATGACCTTTATTGATACATGGAGTTGAATGATCTGCTGAAATAACTATTGCCACCTTGTTAAAATCAATATTCTCAAGTAATGTTTTAAAAAATCTTTGGTCAATTTCTTCAATATTTTTCATTTTTCCAATTGCATCTCCGTCATGACCAAATTCATCTGGTCCTTTTAGATGAACGTAAATTGCATTTTGAGTCTCCATTGCTTTTGCAGCTACTCTTGCTTTTTCCTCATAATCTGTTAGTCCTCCTGCTTCAAATGCTTTCATCTCTAACACCTCTGAAATTCCAAGTTCAACTGGCATATCTACAATACATGAAAAATTCATTGAATACATTTCATTGATGGGTTTTACATCTGGATATTTGTTACCTGCATCTCTTAGTAAAATACAACTCAGACTTTTCTTTTTATTGTCTATTCTTTTTTTATTTATTGAGCTTTCTTTCATGATCTCTAGTGATTGTACCGTAAACTCGTTGACTAATTTTGCAGTTTTTTTAGCACTTTCTGTTTCATCCAGAGGTAAACATTTTTCAACGCGTAAAAAATCACCTACTGCTTTTGCTATTCCCATCCCGTCTACTCGAGCATAAGCAGGATCTGTATTGGTTATTTGAGATGATAATTTTTCATTCTCTGCTCTAATTCTTACTGTTACTCTGTGGCCTATTGTAGGTGATACCACTACTGATGTATTTGGATATGAGAATTTAATTTTGTTTTCAATTTCTTTTGCAATTCCATCTGCATCATTTTTTTCTATATGTCTCCCTGCACGTCTGTCTGTAATCACACCTTCATCATTTAGTGTGGCATAGTTTCCTCTCAATGCTAAATCTCCATCCTTAAAATCAATCCCAACTCCTATAGCTTCTATCACTCCTCTTCCTGCATAATCCACATGATGAAATCTATATCCTAACATATTGAAAACTGCAATATCTGATTCTGGGGCTATCCCCCTTCCTACCGAAATAACCTCTCCAATTACTCCTTTTTGTGCTAATTTATCGAGTGTTGGTGTACTGGCAGCTTCAAGCGGTGTTTTACCATCTAAATCTGGATGTGGGAGATCTCCTACCCCGTCTAAAAGAACATAGATCATATGAATATCTGAATTGTTTATTCTATCCGTATTTGCCAATTTTTTCCTGCTCTCCTTTAAATCTTACATCAAAACATGCGATCATAATAAAATTATTAGTTATGATTTCAGATTATAATTTTTGTTTGATGACATTGTATCTTGTTGAATACATGAATTCTTAAAATAATACATTTGTTCCATCTTTTATTTTTTATTTTTTTGTATATTGGAAAACGTTTTAACATACTTAAACTTCAGTTATGAATTATGGGGGACATGCGTAAAGATTATGTTTCTGAACGCTTTATGATCGTCTCTAAAAAAGATGACAAAGTAGTTGATCCTAAAAAATCTCCATATGCTCCAGGAAATGAATCAATGACTAATCCTTCTGTTCTTTCATTGGTTGCAAAAGATGGTATGTTGCAACGCCTTCAGGACAATGAGGATGAATATGTTGAAGGTTGGTCAATTAGAGTTTTTGAAAGTAAGAATCCCATTGTTTCAATTGAGACTGAAAATTCATACAGTGATAGACCACATTATAGTGAACCTGCATATGGTTATCATTACATCGTAGTTGCTTCACCAAAAGAAAAGGATACTCTTGCTACAATTGATGCTGAACAATGGTCAAACATACTTGTTGTTGTTCAGGATAGATTACGATGGCTTTATACTCAAAAAGGCGTTACATATGTTTCAATTTATGCTGATCAGGGAGAATTGGCAGGTAGTAAAAATCATCATCCTCATTTGAACATTTTAACATTTTCAACAATCCCTCCTCTTATCGAAGAAGAGGCAGAAGCATCATACAAAATTCTTAATGAAAAAGGTGTATGTCCAATGTGTCAAATTGTTAATGAGGAAATGGGTGGTCCTAGGCAAGTCCTTCAGACTGAAGGGTTTATCGCATTTTGCCCTTGGTCTCCATCATACCCTTATGAATTTTGTATATCTCCAAAAAACACACAACAAGCTTTTCTAAAATAACTCAAAAAGAAATTAATGATCTATCTCTTATTTTACGAGCTACACTTGGCGGTTTATCAAAGACCATTAAAGACGTTTCATATAATATGGTATTTCATTTATCTCCAGAAAAGAAAAATAGCAGACAAATTCACTGGCATATTGAAATTTATCCAATAACTAAACCTTGGTCTGGTCTTGAACGAGGTTATGGTATTTTTCTTAATGATGTATCTCCAGAACAGGCTGCAGAAAAACTAGGTGCGTCTTGTAGAAAAGAATTAGCCAATCTGGTTGGTATTGTTTGAATAGTTTAATTATCAACTTATTTTTGTTAATATGATGACGTTAGAAAAATGGGTTGCAATCGCAAGTGTTGGATTGTATGTGATGTTTGTTGGAGAAATCATTTCTGTGTTTAATTTTATGATTAATGTACCTACTAATTTTGAATTTGGAACTGAGTTTGAACCTAGTCCAAAAATATTGCAATTCATATCGATTGGTGTAGCTCCAGCATCTGTTTTGTCTGGACTTTCGTTTATACTGTCAAGACGTTATGGTTCTAAACAAATAGGATCTTTGATTCTTAGTGGTGGAATAATATTGCTAATTGGAATGGCTTATTGTTATACTCTTGTAGATAAGATTCCTGACTCATACATAGTTGATGCTGTGATTATAACACCTCCATTGTTCATGGGAATTTCTATACCTGTAATGATAGTTGGACTCATCTTGATAAAAACAAACAAGAAACGCCCAAAAAAAGAATATTTCTAGATATGATCAAATCTTAATGACATTTGCATTATGCTTGAAGCCTAGTTTTTCATAAAATGGCTTTACATCATCTACGCAATCTAGAATCGTTTTATAGCATCCTTGTTCTTTTGCGTATTTTAAAAGATAGTTTATCATTTTTTCACCAATTCTTTTTTTCTGATATTTCTTGTCTACAACTACATCTTCAATATGCCCAACCTTCCCCCCATTATGAATGAATTTTGTTTCTATCAATAATGTGGTTGCCCCTACAACTCTTCCTTCTACTAATGCAACTATGATTATCTGATCTGAATTAGAATTTATTTTTGAAATGTTTTTTCTATGATGTCTCTATCTGTGTTGCTTGCTTGACGAAGTGAATCTAATGTGTTTAAAAATCCATTTCCCAGATCTTCTTTTTGTAATTTTCTAATTGTTATATTGTCCATTTTTTGTTTTCAGATTTTTCCTAGTTTTTGAAGATATTCTTGATTTGCTTTTCTATATGTTGCTTTATTTCCGATATCTAAAAATCCTTTTTTAGACACAACACTACTCACTAGTTTGTTTTTTACCATTGCTTTCCTAATTACATCATCCATTCCATATGGTATATTTTTGGAATTAATTCTAATATTTCTGGCTCCATTACATAACATCCTGTGTTTACATTTGCTTTAATTTCGGGTTTCTCATTCCATGCTACAACTTTGCCTGTTTTGGTAGTTTCAATTACTCCATATGGCAGATTGGTTTTGTATTCGTACAAATTCATTGTTACAAATGATTTTTTTGTATGTGATGTTTTATCATTCCTCGTAAATTAAAATCAAATATTGAATCACCGTACATACAAACAAAAGTATCATCTATGAATTTCTCTGCTGTTTTGAGTTGACCTGCTGTAGCTAATGGTTTGTTTGATATTGCATATTCAATGCTAACACCAAATCTTTTACCGTCTTCAAAATAATCTTCAATGGTTTTTCTTAAATAACTTACACAC